>NZ_JXUW01000017.1 GCF_000949255.1 Ferrimicrobium acidiphilum DSM 19497
CTATAGAGCGGTATTTAAAGAGGCGTTACCCAATGCTGTCCTGGTGGCCGATCCATTCCACCTCATAAAGATCGCCAACACTCGCCTTGATGAGACGAGGAGACGAGTACAACAGAACATCCTTGGTCACAGAGGCAGAGGTGGGGATCCGCTCTATCGCATCCGGCGACTCCTTAATATGGCCAAGGAGAAGCTCACCGAGGGTGCCAACGATAAACTTACTCGCTTCCTTGAGGCTGGAGATCCAGATAACGAGGTAGCTACCAGCTGGCGAGCCAAGGAGTCCTTACGAGAGCTCTATACCTATCGTGACCCAGATCTCGCCAGAGACCACCTCGATGCTCTCATCAGTGACTTCACCGATAACCAACGACCTCCCGAGGTCCAGCTACTTGGGAGAACCTTGAAAAGCTGGCATGATGAGATCCCGGCCCAATAGAGATAACAGCGCACAGGTCCTTTGCGACCAATGGACCGACAGAGTCGATGAACAACCTCATTAAGCGGATCAAGCGCACCGCCTTTGGGATGACGAACTTTGCGAACTTTCGCATTCGAGTACTCCTTAGCGCTGGTAAGCCTGACTGGTCACTGCTAGCTACGGTTACCCCGGTGACAACGCATATCTCTAGCGCACTTGGTTCGTAACCGGAACCAACTAACCCAATAAGTAAGACACCAGGGAGAACCCCTTGTCCCCTCTTGCCCGTTCACGGGTTGTGTAGTTTAGAACTCTCCACATGACGGTCCCAATCTGGCCAATCACCTCAGATGCGCTCAACGACTTATCGATTCCTGGTCGATCTTGGTGCCGGATTACCGCTGATTTCCGAAGATCCGCCAAAGCCATAGTGGGAACGAAAGGCGGTGAAGCGCTCGTTCTCCATACGGTCTCTCCCGATGAGCACCTTGGTAACCGCAGAGGTGAGATTGTCATAGCGGATCTCCTCTGGTATCCCGCCAAAGGCCTCAAATGCCTTCTCGTGGCCGTCAAGGAAGCACTCCTGGGACTCTCCCATGTAGATCTGGTGGAAGGCCTTGGCTGAGGACGAGAGACGCATAGCGAACATCTTGGCTCTGATCTTCTCGCCACTGACTATGACCCAGACGTCACCGAAGTCCACCTCGGCGGTTCTGCCGGGTACGTGTACCTGGGGTATCATCGCGGTGGCTGCTGGCTCGATTATCTCAGCTTCTAAGTTCGCGCACCATCACCCGCACCGCAGACACCGAGACATCGGCACCGCACTCATCGACGAGCCGCTGCCAGATCCTCGTTGCGGTGTGTCGCTGCTTCTTTGGGACCTTTAGGTCCTCTGTTAACCACGCACGTATCGTCGACTCGTAGGGTCCAAGCTTTGGACGCATCTTGATAGTCGTCTTGCGCTCTGGTGGGATAGCGCTGGCAAGTGCCCGGCGCACCTCTCGTCGATGGACTTTGAACTCCTTGGCCGTCGCCCGAATCGACAGACCCTCTTTACTAACGGCATTCTGCGATACTCTGATAGAGCTCCACTCTCAACATCCTTTTCTGACTTCTTGAAACAATTCTCATGCTTCAAGCCTACGAACCGTGGTGTTGAGGGTGGGGCCAGATTAGTCAAGCGTGGTGGGGCCAGATTAGTCAAGCGTTTCCAGCCGGGGCGGTTGAGAGGATAAGCCAGGCCAGGTAGACCCCTCGATCAGCGAACTCGCTGCCTACGTTTCTCAAGTCTAAGGAGTCCAGCCACGATCAGGACTCCTGCCAAACTCGAGACAACGATCCACGCGAACTGGACAATTACATGTACCCACGCGTTGTGGGGTATCGAGACCCCACCAATTATTCCGACTATCACCATATAGACACTGGGCGCATACCAGTTGTGGTAATCAAACACCCTTTTGACGGTGTGACGGATCATTGACTCCTCCACAAATCGGAACTAGCCGTTGGATGAATTCGCGCTAGCGGGTCTAGCCGCTGGAAGCGGCAAGGACTGCAAGAAAGCCTGAAGGCCCGTGACTCCCACGTAGGCACCTGCAGCACCAGCGCACCCCACCGCGAACAGGCGACCGTTGCTAGCCTTGACTTCGCTGAGAGCCCGATTTTGTGCGCTAAAGATTCCACCGCCGATCCCACAAGCTCCCACCGTAGTACCTCCGTAGGTAACTATTGCACTCCAATCAACTTGCCCACCACAGAAAGTAACAGGTCCAAATCTACTAAGCGTGTAGCCACTCTCGAAACATACATGGAGACCGTCCGGGCCTGAGACGGATTCATTCTGGCCAGTGGAATCCAGAAAGGAGTCAACTGAGCCGCATGTTACTCCTGGTTCACAGATGATGTTAGGGTTTGCCACCTCTCCTTGGGCGACCGGGAGAATATCTGCTAAGTTCTCCGAAGTGCCAGTCACTAGTGGCGCTGTCAGTGTAGGGGTGAGGGAATCCTGAGATACCGTCGATACAGGGATTTGCCCTGTGATAGATGCCGGAGTAACTGTGTTGTGGTCAGCCGTCAGCCCCATCCCAGTTCCTACGCTAGCAAGTCCAAGACTCAGAGCTACGACCGCCCCCCTTCGAACCATATTCCTTACCTTCATCATTACCCCTTTATGGTAATTATCACTACCAGAGTTATCGTCTGGTGCACTTGAGAACCTAACACATCGTGGCGACGATTGCACGGCATTTTGGGATATTCCCGAAAGCTTATCATCTAGTAGGGGGTTTGGCAGAGTGGTTATGGGAGTGCTTGTTCAAGACAGGAAGTATTATTCGGGTGAGCAGATGATTGGGTGCGTATTCTCGCTGGATCGCGGTAGGGACCGCTCCTTCGAGCGGCCCCCCGCACAGATCCTAGCGTGCGGCACTACCGCACTGGGCTCCTGCCTTGAGTAGTGGCGCTGAAGCGCACATTTGGGAATGGATGCATCACGCGAACAGGCGGTAACCATCGAGTCGCCAGGCGGTCCATCCTGACCCAGTTGAGACGATGGCGCTGGCTGCGACGCCGTAGCGCCTTAAACCATTGCCTCGTCACCTGGGTGCGAAAGGCCGCCGCTGCATCGGAATTACCCGGCACGGCGTAGTAGGCGAGGTAGCCTCGTACCACACTCGCCAACCACTGTCCCTGTTCCGGTATAGGTAGATGTCGGCGTCGGTGCAGTTGCACGGAGTTGGTCAAAGTCGTAGCACCTTGATGTTCCTCGGACAGTCAGGGCGCAAGTCTTCACAGCGAGGTACTCAGACCGGAAGCTTTTGAGCGCGTAAAGGGTACTGCGACAGCTATCAGGGCGCATTAGAACAAGCCCCGCCCGATTTTGTCGGGCAGCCAGCTGCGGTCGCGGGGCTGGTGCTAGAGTGCGAGGAGCGCGAGTGCCCGTGCTGGGTTGCGAGACCCAGAGCGGAGACCCTTTGCGATATTCGTCACTCCGGCCAGGCGAAGGATGCTAGTTACGAGGTTCCGTAGTGCCGCAAGTGCTCTGGGTGCTGAGCCAGAACGTACTTTAGAACGATCCTCTCCAATCGTCGCATCGCGAACCCAGTGCAGAGCGGTCTCGATCTCCCAGTGTTGACGTATGAAGCCAAGAAGTTTGGCCTTGCTTGCCCGAGTCTCCTCAAGGCTCGTCACGTAGTAGGCGGTCTCGGTAGAAAGCGCATCTTCAGTCTTTAGATCGTCGACCGTTCTTTCGATGCGAATCACTTGGGCGACGTGAGGGAAGGAGAGCAAGCCATCCAATGCACTCGAGACCCGGATCGAACGGGTCTCGTAGCGTCCATGGCCTTTGTTGGTCTCGCTGTAGTGTTGAGCCGACTAGCGAGACGCTGTGCACCATCTCTGCTCTGACCGATGACAACGATCAGTTCGTCGTTGTCGCGACGTAGCTTGACCATCCACGACCGCTCCTCGCTTCGATTTCTTGTACTAGCGGAACCAAAGTGCACCTCTGCTATGACCGGTCCTCTCTTTCGTCGTCGATGTGTGGTTACACGACAGACGGCCGAGCAGTACCGTGCCGGTCTTCCTCTGGGTTGTTGGTCCAGTATCTGAGTGCATCCCTGTCGAGCACAGATCTTTGGTGTCTCAACCGCGGCGAACAACAACTGCTCCAGGGCTTGTACGTCCATTCCCGCTGGAAGTGGCCAGCCAATCTCGTGCTCTGCTGCCTTCTCCAGATACGTAGCCACGCTTGGTCGAGAGACTCCCGTCTCCCGGCTGATTACCCTGACACTCTTGCCCTGCGCACTGAGGCGCAGTACCTCTTCGATCTTTCTCATTGGTATCCTCCTATTGGGCATGTGGCACCTTTGGGTGGTTGGTTTTCAGTCACCACATAAGGATGCCACAGCCTCTTTGCATCCATTGTTCCTGAGTCCTTCTCGCACCCTCTAGGGGGTGGCACATTTCAGCGAGAACGGGTGGCAGATTTCAGCGAGAATGGGTGGCACATTTCAGCGAGAATGGGTGGCACATTTCAGCGAGAATACGCAGCTGGCATGAGAGCAGCGTTGTGCAATAAACCGCAACCTACTAGTATTCTAGTGGACTCACCATGACCAACTATCGTTCATCGAGTACTCATTGGGGCATATCTACTCGTGCCCTAAAGATCCTGGAGTTGGCTGTAGTGTTGTCAGAGGAGCAGGGGTATCCAAAAACTACCTCGCTCCATGTACTGCAAGCGATGTTGCTCATCGCAAGAGCGCCAATCCGTGATTGCCTACACCGCAATGGAGTGACCAGCGAGGCGCTTGATCTCTATCTCGCCCACCATCGAAGCCGCATCGAAGCGATCCTGGCAAACGACCATGACTTGTATCCACAATGGGACTCTCTGGTGACCTACTCTTTTGGGGCCAATGCGTCTGATCGCTATTCGATGGCGACGATCATCGATGATGTCGATCTGCTCTACGGGTTTGCCCTAGTGTCACGGTGGGCGGGACTCTCTGAGTTCATCCGGGAGGCTCACGGACGACCACATAGGTTTACCACTCGAGTGATCCGTGATTGCAAGAGGATCAGTAAGGATGATTGCATCGAGGCTGAGGTAGATCCAAGTTCCAGAATCAACGTCCTCTTGTCGGATTCCCGTGATCGTTCCGCTCTTCTAGCTCTTCGTAACACTCCCAGCCCATATCTGTTCATACCACCGATATGGGCGACATGTCTCGTACTGCTGCACTATCGAAAGCACATGAAATGGTCGTGGGCCACCTTGCTTGGGTTGCTCATTGCAGTAGTCGTTGGAAACTATGGCCCTCCTACTGTCTTCTTAATGCGTATGAAGATTCACAAATCGGACCCAGCTTCACCCCCCAAGTCAAGCTGATGGGATGGTCGTGATCCTGCGGAGGCTGAACAATAGTGCAGTCCAAACAACGACCCCGGTGATTCGTTGGGCCGTCCACATGCAATCGAGGACGCTCGTCCCTACCCTTACAGACGGGGTTTGCGTTCCCGTTTGGTCAACTCAACCGCTAACAGGGGTCGCCACAACTGCGGTTCCGTAGGCACAGATCTCAGTCCAGTCACCGCCCATTTCGGAGGTGTCGAAGCGGAAGGCAATCACCGCATTCGCCCCCAGCTCCTCAGCCCTCGCTTCCATACGTTCGATGACCTGCTGGCGAGATTCCTCCAGATTTTTGGTCATCCCTTTTAGCTCGCCACCAAACATCGATTTTAAACCCGCCCCAGCCTGAGAAAACGCATTCCTCGACCGGACCGTTAGACCGAAAACTGGCCCTAGGACACTGTCGATGCGATATCCGGCTAGCTCATGCGAGGTTGAGACTATCACGACAACTCCTTATCACGAAGGTATAGCGAACTATAGCACCTGAGAACAGAGCATGTATCCAGAATCTAACAACCTATGCCAGCCTGCTATGCACCTGTCTTCTGGCGAATCGCCTCAATCAACCTGGGAAGCAGCTTCTGGGCATCTGCAACGACACCTAGATCAGCTATCTGCAAAATAGGCGCGTCCTTATCCTTGTTAATTGCGATAATGTTTTTTGCACCCTTCATGCCAACCATATGCTGGGTAGCCCCGGAGATACCAACGGCCAGATAGAGATTGGGCTTGACCGTCTTTCCAGTCTGCCCGACCTGATATGCATAGGGCACCCAGCCAGCATCGACAATCGCTCGCGAGGCACCTGTCGCGCCGTGCAACAGGTTCGCGAGCTCCTCAATGTAGTGGTAGTTATCAGCATTGCCCAGCCCTCGACCACCGGAGACCACGACCTCGGCCTCGTCAAGCTTTGGACCCTGACGCTCTTCGACATGACTAGACACGATAACTGCACGATTTGCCTGAGCGTCCGCGCTTATATTCTGCTCCGTCACCGAAGGTTGGGTCGCCGAAGCGGCCGCCTCGGCAGCAACACTCTTGGGACGGATAGCAATTAGCTGAATAGGTGCCGAAATCTTTGACGACACGACCTTCTCGCCACCAAATACCAGATTCTCGACGACTAGACCGCCATCATCCTCACGTACGTTTACCGCATTCGTTAGCACAGGTGCATCAAGCAGCACCGAGAGTCGTGCAAGCACATCGCGCCCGGTGTAAGACTGAGCGACAAAGACGGCGTTGGCGCCTACACTATCCACGACCTCGCGCATCGCATCGGCGACAGGAACGCCGGGGAGATGAGATGAGGTGGCACCGAGCGATACTACCGAGGTCACCCCATAGACAGCGAGTGCCTCAGCAGCCGCCTGTGCGTCGACATCGAACACCACAGCAGTAACCTGTTCAGAGACGCCACGAGCCAAGGTTGCGAGTTCAAAGGCAACGGGTGCTATGCCTGACCCTTGTGGCTCAGCTAAAATTACGCAGTTGGTTATCATTTGACCTCTCCTTAGAGCACTTTGATCTGGGCAAGATAGTTAATAATCTCGGCTTCGGCCGACCCGTCGTCTTCAATGATTTGGCCAGCAGTACGAGCCTCTGCATCGTTGACAGCCAGCACCTTCTCATCAATAGCCACCGACAGTCCTAGGTCACCTAGCGAGAGTTGTTCTACCGGCTTTGACTTCGCGCTCATAATCCCCTTGAACGACGGATATCGTGGCTCTACCACCCCAGCAGTAACGCTAACTACGCCAGGAAGATCGGCCTCAACGACATCGTAGCCATCCTCAGTCTGTCGTTGGATCGAGAGCGTCGAGCCACGCAGCTCGATCTGCTTGGCGAAGGTAAGCGCCGGCCAACCAAGGAGCGCTGCTACCTGCGCTGGCACGGTTCCGGTATAACCATCGGTCGATTCGGTTGCAGCGATGACCAGATCAGCACCGATCCGTTTCACAACTGAAGCGAGTACCTTAGCGGTAGTCAAGGCGTCAGCTCCCGCCAACTGTGGGTCACTCACCACGACGGCGCTCGTCGCCCCCATCGCGAGCCCAGTTCGAACCCCTTGGACCTCCTGATTTGGAGCCATAGAGATCAGCACGACCTCGGCTCCTCCCGCCACCTCAGCCAGTCGTAGAGCAATCTCGACACCATAGGCATCGGAATCGTCCAGAATCGCCTTCGCACCGCGCTTCAGACACATCGACGTCGGGTCGATCGCCTGCGCCTCCGATGGATCTGAAATTTGCTTGACGCACACCGCAACTTTCATGCGTGTACCTACCCTTCTTGACTACATCTACCCAATAGCCTATCGCTCGTTTGGCGATTGGTGGAATCAGGAGCGAGAGTTTGCTAGAACGGGTATGCGCAGTCGAACAAGCGCACCGCCGCGTCGTGAACGACCGAAGGTGATTGCACCATCGAGTTGGGTCGTTACAAGGTCACGCACGATAGCAAGTCCGAGCGACTTCGCGCTAGCGGCTACTAGATCATCTGGGAAGCCAACACCGTCATCACTGATCTCTACCCATAGGTCGGTCGGTCGTCGCTCCAATACGACGCGAACGTTGAGTGATGTCCGTTCAACCCCGTAACCATGTTCGAGTGCATTCTGCATTAGCTCTGCGAGCACGATAGCAAGCGGCGTGACGCGTTGCGCGTCAACTCGTTCTGCCGAACCCTCCAAGACGACGTCGAGATCTCTTCCCGGCAACTTTGACTCTTTGGCCAGACGTATAAGTGCCGCGATCACCTCGTCAATCTCCACCTCCTCGGAGATGTCCCTTGATAGGAACTCATGAACAACTGCGATCGACCGAATCCGACGCTCTGCCTCCCCGAGAGCGAGTTTGGCCTCGGCGTTGGATAGACGTCGCGCCTGCAGGCTCAACAGGCTAGATATCGTCTGAAGATTGTTCTTCACTCGATGATGGACCTCACGGATAGTCGCATCCTTGGAGGCCAGCAGGCGATCGCGTTGCCGAAGGTCAGTAACATCACGCAACAAAAGCACATAACCGCTGCCAACGTCACCACGATAGAGAGGGAGACAATAGAAGGTCACGGTTACACCTCGCGACTTCTCTACCTCTTCAAAGACTGGTGCTCCGAGTATATCTGCACGCTGGAGGGCCTGTATCCGCAGGCCAAGCTCCTCTAGGTTCATACCCACCCTAACGCTAGGGCAACCCAGGCGATGCAATGCGCTCAACGCGTTAGGTGATAGAAAACGAACACGCTCATGGGCGTCAAGAACGCAAACGCCATCACCCACTCGAGGCGCCTCCTCTACTTCGCTAGGTGGATAAGGAAAACGTCCATTGATAAGCATCCCCATAAATTGATCGAACAGGCTCAGATACGTTGATTCAAGTTCTCCTGGGTTACGATGTCGCTCGCTTAGTTGATCTCTAATCATCACACCGAAGACCTCACCCTCCTGGAGCAGCGGTATGAACCAGGAGTTAATATGGCGACCAGTTCGAGGGTCTGATCGGACCTCATGGACCACTTCCGCTCGGTGAAAGCAGCGATAGATCGGTGAATCCTCTGTGAGGTCAAACTGCATCCCGATCAGATCCCCTGGATGCGCTGTCTGTGACGTAGCAGGACGCACCTGCGAGACGATGGTGTAGCGAGCGCGGCGACCCTCCTGGTTCTCGATCGGAAGGGCGATACTCAGATCACTGAAACCAAGATCGGCTAGGAATCCCCAAAACCTCAGGAGCTCACCCAAGTAAGTGCGTCGTGAATCAACGAGCGAGGTCGCATCCCGTTCCAACATGGTTACAACGCCACCTGCGATCCAACTCGTCGCTCAAACCGACGCAGTGTTGTTACTCCTTCGGAGGCTAAGAGACTCCTGATCGCAGGGGCCCGATCCGCAACATCACCGAGGCCATGCGCATCCGAGGCTGTCGTCAGCGCTACACCACGATCAAGGAAGCGCTTCAAAAGCTCCGGAGCGGGATAGAACTCTTCAACCGGCTTGCGCATTCCAGCGGAGGAGACTTCAGCGGCAATCCCGGCAGCGGCGGCTGCTTCAGCCATCCGATCATAGTACTCCGTGGGTACCGACGGCCGATGGCCGGCTACCTTGACGAGGTCTGGATGAGCAAGCACGTCGACCGCATGAGTGGCGGCCAACTCCTCTAGAGCACGCGTGTAGGCCGACCACGCCGGCTCCACGCCAATCCGTTCCCACTCCGCCATCACCACCGGGTCATCAACGTGGTCGAACGGCCATGCATCGATCCAGTGCACCGACCCCAACAGCACATCGAAGGGATACCCTTGCAACAGCGACTGCACCCGATCCATAGCCTCGGGGTAGTAATCAACCTCCAGACCCATCACGATTGGAAGACCTGCTGCCTTCGCCTCCTGAACCACCGCGACATACTGATCAAGATCCGCCGTAGCATTGCTCTCCCAGTAGTCTTCCATCAGATCTCGCATAGCGCTCTCTGGGTATCTCCGAAAGTATCCAGAGAGAATAGATCGCGCCTGCGAAAAGCGGTAAAAGTGTTCGGTTACCGCAATCTCAGACACTCCCTGAGTTGCTGCATGTTCACAATAGGCAGCTAGCTCTTCGAGCAATACTGGGTGGTCTTTTGCGCCATGCGACCAGAGATGGAGATGGTAGTCGATCATAACCACCAGCCTAGTTCCTGCTCGGCAGCGGCAGAGAAGTAGAGCCAGCACCAATACACCTAGCTACAGAGGGAATTGCAAGATCAAACCCGGTCTAGCCAACCCGAGATGCCACCATCGTAGTCGAGGCGACAAGTGCCGACAGTGCAGTAGGCGAGTCAAGCTCGAACTCGGCGATTGGGACCTCAAAGAGATCGATGCCCACATCGCGCAGTGCATCTAGCAGCTCCCGGGCATGGGCATTCACAAATTGCAGATAGGTAAAGGCCAGCTCCGAGGTTGCCCGATGAATTGCAGCTGCCATCTTTGGATCATGAGCGAGACGAGCATCCAAGACAGCGGGAGCCTCCTCTTCGAGCCAAACCCTAGCCTTAGTCGCCTCGGGAGTGAATAACCATCCAGGAAGCGCTCGATTGATGATGAAGGCTAATGCGTTAAGATTACGCGTCTTTAGCGCCTCGAGCAGATGATGCGCCTCATCAACAGATGGCCCATAAGGTGCAGCAATAGCGATGAATCCAGTTGCAGATGCCGTGAGCAGCTCCGAAAAAGATCTGCTCTGCTCGACTAGTCCAGGCGCTAGCTTGGCGAAGTCTGCGAAAAAATCGGTCACATCAGTCAAAAAGGCGGATCCAAGCACCATATCGGCTACGAGATAGAATGGGCGAGTAGCAGCCGAGAATAGTCGAGTCCGTCGTGGCAGCGTGAGAAGTGCCAGAAGCGGGGAGGAGAAAAACTCTCTAAGCCGAGCTGGAGCATCCAGGAAGTCGAGTGCGTTACGCGATGGCGGCGTATCTACGATCACGAGATCGTAGCGTTCGTCTGCGGTAAGGGCCGCCAGCACCTGGACCGCAGCGTAATCGTATGAACCGATAAACTTCGCCGAGAGATTGTGGTAGATCGGACTCGCCAGGATCCTCTCAGAGGTGGCCAAATCAGGGGAGAACTGCTGGACAAGATCATCCCAGGCGCTCTTCATGTCAACCGAGGCTGCCCAGAGTTCCCCTTTAGGATTAAGCTCAGGAAGCTCGACACGTCGAGGAGAATTTGCAAGTGCATCCACACCGAGCGTTCCGGCTAGTCGCTTCGCCGGATCAACGGTGACAACAAGGACATTGATGGGCCTCTCGACAGCCGCTGCGACCGCCAGGGCAGCGGAGAGCGTAGTTTTGCCGACACCACCGCTGCCAACGACAAAAATCCTCTCCTTGCTCAGTAGGGTGTCGAGCAGGTTGGTCACCATAGCTCGACCTCGAGGACTTCAGCGACCTCGTCAACTAGCTTTGGGGTCTCGAGGGCACCAAAGTACTCCCCGACTGTAGCGACCTTGAAGGAAGACCCCAACTGATCGACGAAGAAGGCGAGATTGCGATCATGTCTATCGCAGATCCGTGCATACAAATCTGAGGCAGCCAACACCTCGGCCAGGCCGGAGACTGAGCCAGCTAAGTTGCGAATCTCGTCGACTACGTCTGTCTCCGCACCAGTCATCGGGCCAACAAAGCGACGGTTAACAACCGCACCTTCAAGATGGACTGGGGTCTCGGTTCGTATACGACCCGCGAGATCCAGTGCCTCCTCGATTGGGGTCTCCTCGGGGGTGGCGACCAACAGCGCCACCGATCGCTCTGGATCGGCAAGGATCTCAAGCATCCATTCAGTCTGGTTCTTAACCAGTCCTAGCTGAATCAACTCACCGACATCCCCTGCGACTCCAAGCTGAGAGATCACATGCCCACTCGCAGGTGGATCCACTACGATCAGGTCATAGGTGTTCTGGCGCACCTCGTAGCAGAGCTTGCCTACCACCAGAATTTCGCGCACGCCTGGGGCCGCCGTTGATACGAAGTCAAAGATCTTGCCCAATCCCGGAAACTTCGAGATAAACGGTACCTTAACATAGATACGCAGATACTCAGCCAAGGCGGCCTCGGTGTCCATCTCCATCACCCACAAGTTCTCGGCCACAAGCTGTGGTGCAAACGAGGGCTTGGCAACGCCGAGCATCGACCCAACGTCGCCCTTGCCATCCACCTCGACGATGAGTACCCTCAACCCCCGTCGTGCACCTAGAGTTCCAAGCGCGGCCGAGATCGTGCTTTTGCCTACACCACCCTTGCCGGTGACAAAGATTAATCTCCTAGCAAGCAACTCCTCAATCATGCGCTAGGCGCTAAAGCCAACCTTGCGTTGTTCCTTATTTGGACCAACCTCGATGAAGAGGATCTTGTCGACAGGGACACCCACTTTTTTACCCTTCCGATCGGTCAACCACCACAACGACTCCTTGGCTGCCTGGGCCTTGCTGAACTCATCGATCACCTTCGCCTGATCGGTCCCCTCATCCATCTCCACTTCAATCTCGCGCATGGCATCACCGAGCCCGATACGAATCTCCACATCTACCTCCTACCTCGATTGGACCTTGAGATCACCTCGATATCGTCTCACTGGACCTAGACTCTCCAGCTTATCAACGAGTGCACGCAAACTCTCGCTTGCCAGGTCGGAAGGCGAGTGGACCACCACTGGCGTACCGTGATCACCGCCCTCGCGTAAGGCCATCGTAAGCGGCAACTCCGCGAGGAGTTCGACTCCCAGTTCAGTGGCTAGCTGCGCTCCTCCTCCGGAACCAAAGATCGGATAGCGTTCACCCCCGGGGGTTACGAAAGCCGACATGTTCTCGACGACGCCTCGGACCGGCAGCTTGAGTTTCTTCGCTGCCAAGGCGGAGCGCTGTGCAACACGAACAGCCGCTGACTGTGGCGTGGTGACCACAAAGATCTCCGAACGCGGAAGAAATTGCTGCAGGCTCAGGGCGACGTCACCGGTGCCGGGAGGCATATCCACTAGCAGATAATCGAGTTCACCCCAGAGCACATCGACAAGGAACTGTTCTATCGTCTTGTGGAGCATGGGACCACGCCAAATTACCGGCGTGTCTTCATCAACAAAGAAACCAAGCGACATCACCTTTACCCCAAACGCCTTTGGTGGCAGGATTAGATCATCAATGACCCGGGGCATGCTGGCAAGACCGAGAAGCTTGGGAATCGAAAAACCATAGACGTCTGCATCCAGGATGCCTACTCGCCTCCCACGCCGCGCAAGCTCGACTGCAACGTTCGCCGTGACCGAGGATTTACCGACGCCGCCCTTACCTGAGGACACTCCTATAACTCTCGTCGTCGCGCCAGGTAACGAAAATACCGGGGTCCGAGAGCTTCGTGCCTCAAGCATCGCCGGCGTCATAAGCCGCTCGCGCAACTCAGCCTGTCCAGCAGGGTCCAACGGCACCAGCTCCACCGAGACCGATCCAAGGTCGCCAACGGCGGCCTCAGCCTGTGCCTGGAGCCTTTGCGCAACCTCAGGTGCCCCACCAACGTAGTGCAGCTGTGCATTCACCCGTCGAAGTCGTGAGCTTACCGTTCCAACGAGCCCAAGCTGTTGAAAACTCTCTCCTATCTCGTCATCGACCAACGCGCCCAAGCGCTCGGCTACCTGCTCCTCGATATTCCTTGCCATGATAATCTCCTACCTTGTGCCCCATCACTATGCGCTAAACCTTTCTTGACTAAACTAGTGGAACAATACCGCTACCGTCTTGGTGGAGGGAAAGGCGCCCATGGAAAAGACAGCTGAGTCAATGAATCTCCCATCACGATCGTCTGCTTCGACAGTAGTCACTGCCAACGAACTCGCGCCACGAGAGCTCGCATCCTCTCGTAATCGTCGATCCGGTTACGATGACCCCAAGTCGATGACCTCAGCAGGTTCGTTTACAGGTGCAGTTCAGGCACTTTCTAAAGCCCTTGGCGACCCTACTCGCCGCGAAATCTACCTCTACGTGCGAGAACACGGCTCAGTAACGGCTCAGGAGATCGGTCGACAGTTCCAGCTTCACCCTAATGTCGCCAGGCACCACCTTGACAGGCTCGCTGCCAGCGGCTATGTCGAGGCGAGTCTCGATCGCAGCAATCCCTCGCAGGTTGGTCGGCCATCGAAACACTACCGAAGCAGTGGAGTCCCACTACTAGTTGACGGTATTGGAGAACAGGCCACATTGCTTGGGAGGCTTTTGGCGCGAGCGCTCGAGATGCTAGATCATGAAACCGCGGCTCAACTTGCCTATGAGGTAGGACTGGACTACGGCCATGAGATCGGTCGACAGATGAACGGTCAGGAGGCGACCAAGAGTATTGCAGCTAGTCTGAAGCTAGTCGCCGATGCGCTCACACGCAGCGGCTTCTCCTCAAGCGAGGACTCTCGCAACAAGGCACTCAGCCTCAAGAACATGAGCTGCCCCTTTGGCGCACTCGTCGCCGACCATCCTGTTCTTTGCGTTACCGAAAGTGGCATAATCGAGGGGCTGCTTGAGAGCCTTGCGGTGAACGGTGACCTAGCCCGCGCAGAGCCGGTTCGCGGTGGAATAAAAGGTTGCGAGGTACGCATTCACTCAGCCACCGAGACCGTCGTCAAGCTAAGACCGCGGTCACCTCTACCCCTCGAGTAGGCTTAGCTCCCCCAATATCGCTGCTCCTGCCAAGGATCGCCGTAGTTGTGGTAGCCATTACGCTCCCAAAATCCGGGAGCATCCGAATCTCGGAACTCAAGCCCACGGAGCCACTTCGCCGACTTCCAAAAATAGAGATGCGGAAGCAGAAATCGCACAGGATAGCCATGTTCGGGATCGAGCGGTTCACCGTCGAACTCAACCGCCAGCATACAGATAGGATCGTCGAGCGCATCCTGATAGGGGATATTCGTAGTGAAACCATGCTCTGCGTGTGCAATGATGTGGGTAACCGACGACTGAGGTCGCGCTAGCTCAATGATCTTGCCAATCGGGATCCCCCTCCACACTGTATCGAACTTGGACCACTTGGTCACGCAGTGGATGTCAGTGGTACGCTCTTCAAGCCCAAGTTCGATCAACTCATCGTAGCTAAGTTCGGTTGGCCGATCCACTAGACCATCTATGCGCAATGACCATGCACTCAAGTCTGGGTAGATCGGAACCTCGCCTGCATGCAACACGGGGAAACGGTCGGTCATGTACTGCCCAGGCGGCAGTCGATCAGGTGAGATACCTCTGCGTTCCAACTCCTTGCGGTTACGATCGAAAAAACTCACAGCATCACTCCTCATAAGGATCTAGAGAATTCAACCTAGAAGGTGTTCGGAATCTTCCGGTGCGCTGCGAGATAAGCAGGTTTGGCCAACCTATACGCCTGCTGAACCAGTGATTTGCTCGGATGAGTCGCCAGAAACCGGTTGAGGTGGGTAACCGCAGCTACTGGCTTATCCTCGCCATAAAAAAGCACAAGACCATAGTAGAGCTGAGCACTAGCGTCATAGGCGCCAAGTTGCGCGGCATGAGCAAGCATGCTGATCGAATCAGCCTTGGCACTCTTGGTTTTGGCCAGGTTGAAGTCTATCCAACCCAGATAGGCGAGCGCGGTAGGGTCAGATGGATAGGTGGCCAGGACACGGTCAAATTCGGCACGGGCCTGTGTCACAGCCCCCAACCCTGCGAGTGCCTCGCCAGACGCGAGCTCTTTGGTAAGGCTCGGCGACGAGGAGGAGCTAGGCCGAGTCAGTAGTAACGCACCCAAAGCGCCAACTCCCACCAAGATCAGCGCAGCTCCAATTTGAGCAAACCGACGAGAGAAGAGTGGTTTGCGGATTGGCTTGCCACTCGAGCTGGCCGACACGGTGCCCTCACCGTTCTCCCTCGCCGAGGCATCTACCGCGCGCCTAGCATCACCACCGTCGCTGGAATCGAGTTTCATCTCAGCTAGCTCGCTGGCGGCGAACGGCGAACGGCGAACGTCCTCGACCGAGAGCGAAACCATGGGAGCAGGCGAGGCGCCAATCAGCGCTCTTGTCTGACTACTGGGCTTTGGCGATCGTGAGGAGAGACTCTTGTAGACCTCATAAGCAAGGACCAACCCCACGACGATCGGCAGGAGCCAAAGGAACAGGCCCACGCCGTTTGCAGGGGGAGCCATCAAGATGGTGTCACCGTAGCTCGCCACCAGTGAGTCGATGATCTCCTGGTTGGATGCGCCTGCGTGGACCTCATGATCGATGTAGGATGCGATTGAGTACGACGAAGCGCTTTTGGAGTTGTAGACCGCAAGATTACCGCAGGAAGGGCAACGAACCTCCTTCTCGAGAGCGACGATGCGGGCGGATGCACTAGCAGAAGGCGTACGGACTACCGCATAACCAACTGAAGCCAGTGCAATCGCAAACAGGATGATCCATGCAAGAAGGGCGCGACTTGGGCGCTTGGTCGGTGTTGTCATCAGTACCCCTTCTCCTGCGCGAGCGTCACCAATGCGTCGATGATTCGAACCGTCGTCGGACCCACGACCTTAGCCAGGACTATCCCATTCGGCGCAACTAAATAGCTCTCAGGGGGGGCTGATACTCCCCAGCGAAGCGAGTTTGTCCCCGATGGATCTTGTATAACTGGGAACCGGGCATGATAGAGAGACAAGAAATGTCTGGCCGGTCCCGGGCTATCGTCATAGTCCACCCCGAGCACTGACACGGTAGTACCCCGCGCAAGCTTCGCAATCTGCGCCTCTTCGGTAGCACAACTCGAACACCAACTAGCGAAGTAGTTGACGAGGACAAAATGGCCACGGAACTGGCGCAATGACAACGTCTTAGCTGAGTAAAGCGACTGTCCACTCAATGCAGGAGCCTGTCTATAAAGCAGCGGCGAGGGAGAGACCTGATCGACTGCAGGTCGTGTTTGAGCTGCTATGACGGCAAAATAAACACTGGCAGCTAGGATCAGGGCACCAACCGTGGTCAACACCGGACGGCGGCGAACAGCTAGCAAAATAGCACTCACACCTTAACCTCGACGGCCAAATCTGGGGAGGATGTCCGCTCTCTTCGTCTTCTATTTTGTTCACGGATGCCAAAGACACTCAACAGGCCGCCGAGCACCATAACGCCTGCACCAGCCCACAACCAGAAGATCAGCGGTTGCACGACAATCCCCAACGTGATCGTACCCTTGACGGTTGTAGGGGCAGAATCGATCGTCAAATAGACGTCGCGAGTCAGCCCCACATTCACCGCTGGAGTACCGACTGCAGCGGCATAGGTCCCGAACTGGGTGATCGCTGGATGGTAAGTCTTGCCTCCATTGACGACCACGTTCGCCTCGAAGGAGGTCTTTGCAGGGGTGACCACGGTCTCCACCCCTTTATAGGTTAAGGTCTGACCATAGACATGGACGGTCTGACCGGGGACCATCTTGACTGAACCTTGGTGTCCAAAAGTCGTCGCTGAGGCCATTCCAACGGCTATGATCGCCAGCCCAATGTGAGTTAGCATGCCCGCCGAGGAGCGAGATACGATCGCGGATATGCGACGCCCCGAGGCGCGCGAGAGGTTCCCATAGATGATGATCACCGATGATACAATCACAAAGGTTGCTAACGCGTACGCACCCAACGTAGCCATCGCCGTCACTCCGGCAAAGGCTGAGATCGCTAGAACAGCCACCGCCGCAGCGCCAGGCAACAGTAGTCGTTGCCCGAGTAGCTCGGCACTAGTTTTACGCCAGTTCAACCAAGGACCAATGGCCATCACTGCCAGGAGAACGAGGCAAAGCGGTATCACAAAAGAATTGAAGAATGGAGCGCCGACATCAACGGTCTGGTGCTCGAAGTAATGCGCAAACAGCGGGTATACCGTTCCCGCGAGTACGATCAGCGTGAGTAGTCCAAAGATTGCGTTGTTGATCAGCAACGACCCAGGTCTGGACAACAACGCGAATCGGGGCTGCCCCATCAATCGATCTGCAGCAAAGATCGAAAGCCCAATCTCAAAGACCACAATCGCAACGAAGAATAGAATGAGCACCGTGCCAAGGCTCGAGTCCGAGAATGCATGGACCGACTGAAGTACACCCGACCTAGTGAAATAGGTGCCGAGAATAGTCAGGGCAAAGGCGGCAGCTACTAAAGAGTAGCTGGCAACTCCCATCCGTTTACGACGGCGGTCTATGAGCACAGAATGAATGAAGGCGATACCACACAGCCAAGGGAGCAGCGCTGAGTTCTCCACCGGGTCCCAAGCCCAATACCCTCCCCAGCCAAGCACCTGATACGACCACCATGCCCCCAGGACTATGCCTATGGTCAAGAATACCCAGGTGATAAGGGACCAGTTGCGCACTCTCAGTATCCAGTCACCATTGAGACGTCCAGTGATCAACGCTGCCGACATCAGTGCAAATGGAACACTCATACCGACAAAACCCATGTACAAGATCGGAGGATGAACGGCAACCAATGGGTAGTCCTGCAGCAACGGATTAGGACCCCTCCCGTCCGCCGGAATCACTCCAACCGTCGTGATGAATGGACTGGCGGCGAAGAGTAAGACGCCCGAGAAGTAGCTGAAAACAACTCCAAGAATCCCAAGTGCCACCGACCCGGTTCGTCGATCAGCCTCGTGTCGCATCGCGAAGATGAGCAACGCTATGTAGAGCCCCTGGACGATTGCCCATAAGAGCAACGATCCTTGAAGCGCCGACCACATTCCAGTAATCGAGAATAGAAGCGGAGTTTCTTTGGAGTTGTTGGCGACAACGTAGGCTAGCGAGAAGTCATGAGTGACCAACGCCTGTTCCATCGCAATCGTAGCAACTATCGTTCCACAAAAACCAACCAGCAACAGTGTTCGCGAACCTGACATCAGGCGATCACTGTGCCGAGCAGCACCGTAAAAGGAGGTAAAGGTTCCTGCGAGACCGAAAACAAAGGCGAGGACAAGCCCTGCCGACCCAAGTGCCGCGTCGAACATCAGCCTTGGGTTCCTCCTGGTTTGGCGATTCGCGTAGGATGCTCGGCCACATAGTTGGAACTGTGTTTGACCTCGATCAGACTTGAGACGAAAACATTGCCCTGGAAGTGTCCCTGAATCACTACCGGGATACTGGGTTGGAATAGCTGCGGCGGATTCCCAATCTCAGTAACACGATCCTCAGAGTGGTTGAAGCGGATAGTGAAGTCCACCCCAGCAGGGGTAGGATCCACCGAACCGGGGACCACGACACCCTCCATACGAAAGCTTTGAGTGCCGAGCTTTGCACGTGCGGCGTTGGCCTGCTGTACGGTCAGAAAATACTCCAGCGAGTTGGTGGCTCCCTTGAATAGCACGAACCCTAGAGCCACAAATATAACAGCCAAGACCACGAGCGATCTGATTAACTTGGCTCGTGACCGTCCTGGACCCTCGACCGTCTTCCACTCTGAAAACTCCTCGTCGGCTAACGTCATCTAGGCGTCCTCTGTCAGTCCATCGTGGGACATCTCGTTGGCTAGCATCTGCGCGAGTCGAAGCTTAACCTGACGCGAGCGCACCCCAAGAAAAATGGCATAGCCGCCCAAGGAACAGGTAACCGCCGTATAGCCAGCCTCTACATAGGGATTCATATCCTCACCTCTTCAGCTGCCAATCGCTCGTGAATAGCTCTTTCAACCTCAAGGTCGACGAGTTGGGCCTGTCGCTTCGAGGTCTCGAACCGGGTCCAGACCATCCATACATAAGCAAGAGTAAATGCAACAAAACCAAGCAAAAGTGTCCACGCCATCGAGCCATGCACCTCTACGTTCATGCTTGGGTTTAATACCGATGGCGTCTGATGCAACGTCTTCCACCAATAGACCGACTCATGCACGATCGGCACATCGATGAAGGCGACGACGGCAGCGATCGCCGAACGTACGCCACGTTTGGTCTCCGACATCGGTACCTGCCGGAGTGCTAGGTAGCCAAGATAGAGCAAAAACAGTACCGCGGTCGCCGTCAAGAGCGCATCCCAAGTCCACCAGACACCCCACGCCGGACGACCCCAGATCGACCCAGTAAGGATCGTCAACCCGGTGAAGAAAACACCTGCCTCTGCGGATGCTGCTGCAAGCAGATCCCACTCTCGTCGCCGCGTCCGCTTCCACAAGTAGAGCAGGCTCGCAGCCGTCGTGATCCCGTAGGCCAGGTAAGCAATCCACGCCATAGGCGGGTGGATGTAGAGCATCCTGACTAAATTACCCATAACCTCAGCCGGAGGGGTCACGACCAGCCCCAACCAGAATGTCAGTGCGATCGTTACCAGCGCCGCAATACCCACACCACGCTTTAACTTTGCATTTGTACTCATCAACCCTCCAAGACGACACCATATACCAGAATGCCAACAACTAGATAGATAAGTGAAAACCCGATTAACAGCTCACTCCAAGGAATGGCCTTGACGGCCGTCTGGTCTAACCCATATTGCCACACCTTGGTGGCACAGAGCAACACTGGCGAGACCACTGGGAACAGCAGCAGTGGGAGAAGACTTCCGCCTAGCCCTTCAGTCACCCCGGCAAGCACTATTCCCACCGTCGCCACACCAACATCTGCGAGCAGGGCGCTCCCTGCCAACAGCGCCACGTCATGCAACGGGGAGTTAAATAGCACTGCTATTCCTGCACTCAGCACCACCTCAAGTACCAAGATCTCAAGAACGATAGCCACTACCTTGCCTAGAAAGATTCCACGAGGGTTAACGCCCATCATGACAAGCCCAACTTGAGCTTGATTCTCCCCCTCGATCGCCATGGCGCGTGTTATCGCCAACTCGAGTCCAAAGAAGGTGGTGACCCAGAATAGCCCCGGAGTCACCTGGGTAAGAATCTCGACCTTTGCATCAAATCCGAAGGCGAACAGAACGATAACCACAAAGACGAACGGGAGCACTTGGTTCAGCAAGACCCGCGCTCTCCACTCGAGACGGAGATCCTTCTTCGCCATGACTACTGCGGTCCGCAACATCACGTACCCCCGACGAGGGTGGCAGAACCGTTCGACATCCGATACCTACGAGTTGCAAGCGCAGAGATACGATCGAGTTCATGTGAGGCTACGATGACCGTCTTGCCCGCCTGCGCGGCCTCAGTAAACCCCCGATCCAATGTAGCCTTACTTACCTGGTCAAGCAGGGCATGTGGTTCGTCAATAAGCAGAAGCTCAGTGCGTCTGGAGAGTGCAATCGCGGCAGAGATCTTCTTTCGCTGGCCGGCAGAGAGTACGCGGAAACGTGCGTGAAGATCCCTGGTCGCTAGACCCAACCGCCGTGACCACTCGATTGCATCATCAAGATCGCATCCAGCAGCCACCGCAAAGAACTCGAGATTCTCTCGACCCGAGAGATCTTCGTACATCTGATAGGAATGAGCCAGGTAGCTCACCTCGCGTCGAATCGCTCTCGCTTCGGCTTTGGGATCACGACCAAAAACCAAGACGGACCCACTCATCGCCTCGACGAGTCCACCGAGGAGACGCAGGAGGGTGGTTTTGCCCGACCCATTGGGACCTTGAACGAAGACTACCTCTGACTCGTAGGCATCGAAATCGCAACGGGCCAGCGCTGGGAAACGGTCCAACATGACCGTGGCGCCGCGAAGACGCACGACAAGTCGACCATTCGGTGACTCCGTCACACCATCACCTCAAAGGTGCGTTGAGCAAGGCCAAATCAGCTTTAACCATCGTCTCAATAAGGTCCTCGAAACTTACCATCGGCGCCCAGCCGAGTAAATTGCGCGCCTTGCTGGCATCTCCGATGAGAAGATCAACCTCGGCAGGGCGCATGAAGCGGTGATCGATCTCAACGTATCGCTCCCAATCAAGGTCTACCGACGCAAACGCTCGCTCACAGAGCTCGCGAACCGAGTGCGTCTCGCCGGTCGCAATCACATAATCAGACGGCTCATCCTGTTGTAGCATGAGCCACATTGCTCGCACATAATCACCCGCGAAACCCCAGTCACGCTGTGCATCTAGGTTGCCGAGAGTTACCTTCTTCGCTAAGCCCAACGCGATTTGCGCCACAGCATGGGTTACTTTCCGAGTGACAAACTCCAACCCACGACGCGGTGACTCGTGATTAAAGAGGATTCCAGAAGACGCGTGCATTCCATAACTCTCTCGGTAGTTGATAGTGATCCAGTGTCCATACACCTTTGCCACACCGTAGGGCGAACGCGGATGAAATGGCGTCAGCTCCGACTGCGGTACCTCCTGTGCCTTGCCAAACATCTCCGATGTGGATGCCTGATAAAAGCGAATCTGAGGGTCAACCATCCGAATAGCATCGAGCAGCCGGGTTACCCCAAGAGCAGTCGTCTCCCCAGTGAGCACCGGCTGACCGAAGGATGTCTGCACAAATGACTGTGCGGCAAGATTGTAGACCTCGGTGGGTCGATAGCTGCGGAGTACACGCATCATGGAAACCTCGTCAAGGAGATCACCGGGCTCAAGAATCAACCGATCTTGGATATGGTGGATGCGCTCGAAGTTGAGGGTGCTCGATCGCCTGTGCATGCCGATAACCGTATAGCCCTTGTCGAGCAGCAACTCTGCCAGGTACGAACCGTCCTGGCCAGTGATACCAGTGATAAGCGCGACGGGTTGACTCATGAGATGGCAGCCTAGTGGCCCAAAAACCGAGGTTGCCTGTGCTCACGGCGCGCCGCCAATCCCTCCTTGGCATCATGAAACTGATTCACCAGCGTAAGTAACGATGCCAAGTAGTCAAAGTGTTCACGATCCATAGAACCAGAGACCTGGTAGAAGGATCGCTTCCCAAAGCCTGTGGCCGCACTCGAAAGGTTCGCCAAGTTAGTTGCGAACTCTTCCACCACCTCATCTAGGTCGTCATCGGCAACCACTCGGTTGATGAGTCCCCTGTCCAACGCCTCTGTTGCACGTATTCGTCGTCCAGTCAGCATCATCTCCAGCGCGAAACGGGGTGGTGCGAAACGGAGAAGTGGAACCGTAATCTGGAATGGCCATAGAC
Organism: Ferrimicrobium acidiphilum DSM 19497; assembly: GCF_000949255.1. Lineage (NCBI taxonomy): Bacteria > Bacillati > Actinomycetota > Acidimicrobiia > Acidimicrobiales > Acidimicrobiaceae > Ferrimicrobium > Ferrimicrobium acidiphilum. Next base: position 22,879 of record NZ_JXUW01000017.1, read on the forward strand.
CAACCTCGGACTCTGGCGTCCCAAAGGTAGCCGACTCCGACGCAATTACAACGTCAGCAGCCATCGCCAACCCAAATCCTCCTGCTAGCGCGAAGCCACGCACTTTGGCCACAATTGGCTGGGGAGTAGCCCACATCGCCTGAATCAGGGCTGCCACCTCTGCGCGGGACTCATGAAGCATGCGCTGCTGATCTCCCTCTCCCATCTCAGCCAGATCAACACCACTAGAGAACGCCTTATCTCCCTGCCCCGCAAGAAGGATGACCTTAACTGTTGGGTCGGCGGCCATCTCGGTTAAACGAGTATGGAGCAATGTGAGCGTCGGCCAATCAAGTGCATTACGGCGATCTGGTCGGTTGATGACCAACTCGACTATAGATTCGCGTCGATTTACGATGACTGTCTCTAAATCCATATATCGTAGATGCTAGCCCCCAACCTGCCACGGAGATCTATCTATCATGCCACCGTCACCAGCTCGGACGTCCCGACTCTCGGCCGCCGACCGTCGAGAGATTATTATCACCGCTGCCATCGAGCAGTTTGCCCTCCATGGATTTGATGCAGCCTCGATGGATGAAATCGCTGCCGGAGCTTCCGTAACCAAGCCGATTATCTATCGCCACTTTCATTCAAAACGGAACCTCTATCTCGAGCTCCTCCAAGAGGTTGGAGAGCGACTCACGTCTTCGATTGAAGTAGCGACGGCCACCGTCGAACCACCTCATGATCGGCTGAGAGCAGGCGTTGTAGCTTTTTTCGACTTCGTTCAACATCATCGCTCGGCCTATCTCCTCCTCTTTGGCGGACGCGGTCAACGCGACGATGAGTTCCAGCATGTCGTAGACGATATCCAGCTCAGAATCGCCCAATTGGTCGCGAGTCGGGTAAGCGGCGTCGAGGATGAGACTTATCGTGTCTTTGTCTCCTTCGCCTTGATTGGGTTGACCCACGGCGCGGCACGTTCCTATCTTCTCGATATCGAACGACACCATAGCGATCGTTTTCGCGCACGTCTCGCCGCAAAACGGGCAGCGCAGACCGCCGAACTACTGTGGTCAGGAATGCGCAATCTGTCGACGTAGACGTCCTTCAATGGTAGCTTCACTGTTCACGCCGAGAGCCTCATACTCAGCCTCATGGCCGATGACGACAACTTCCGGAAGGAGACCAACAAGCTCGATCGACCGAATCATCTCAATAGCCAACACGCGCTGGACCACCATAAGCGGAGTAACCTTAAGTGGGTCGATCAGATTCATCGAGACTTGCACCCGATCACCCGCAACAAAAGCGAGTGTACGCACATGCGCAGAACGAAGGGCTCTGGCGACAACCTGAGCACGCTCCAACGAGCAATCGAGGTTAAAGTTCAGAGCGACCAAGAGGCCGCGCGCTCCGACACAGACGGCCCCAAAAATGGGGTTCGGTTGTGGATTACCGTAGGTCGGCGATACCGAGACAAACGCGCCCTTGCGAAGCTGCGGAAGCGTTGTCTCCCCTCCGTAGACGAAAACTGGAAGATCGAACGCAACCGCTAACCAGCTGCCAAGCCTATCTCGCATGCTCACAGCCGCCTCTAGAGGCGTCGCACCAAGAGGCACGAACGGGACGACGTCCAGGGCACCGAGCGCCGGGTGGACTCCTCCGTAGCTCCGAAAGTCAACCAGCTCGAACACCCGCCGAGCGAGTAGCTGCACGTCGTCGTAGACTCTTGGCCCAGCAAGCGTGAATACCGACCGGTCGTAGTCGAAGTCGGTGTGCACGTCAAGCAGCGATCGGCCACAACACTCAATCAGGGAATCAATCGTCGCCCTGTCACGACCCTGCGACACATTAACGACACATTCAAGCACTCAAAGGATCCTAACTGAATGTGATCGCACACTTCCCGAAATGAGGGCCAAAGCCATCATCGAACCCTGCACCAGCAGCAAGTGGTCGGTCGTTGCGCTAGATCACTCCGATTGTGTTCACCGGTGCTATTGCTGCTCAGGCGACACGCAGACCTACCAGCACTCCATCGATCGGCGAAGCAGTCGAGCTCGCTGCAGGCGTTTGCGTTCGCGTTCCGACGAACCCCCCCAAACGCCATGCTCAATCCGATTCTTCAAGGCATAATCAAGGCACTCGTCGATCACATCGCAGTTACAACAGATCTTTCTTGCACCTATGACACCTGCACCATCGGAAGGAAAAAATATTGCCGGATCCAACCCCCTGCATGCCCCAACCGCCATCCATGGCTCGCTTACCCAAACGATCTCTTCGACATCGTCAGTTGCCAAGGTTCCCTCCCCCTTTGAGTAATCCATTGACCCCTAGAATATTACCGTAGAGTAACATTTTCAAAGCAGCATGGCGTTAGGTCATCCTTTTGGATGACATCACACCATAGACATCGAAGACAGACCGGACGAAAGAACCAGGGTAGGATGCTAGGGATGAATGAGACGGAGCAACCAGTTGAGATCCGCGCAAGGATCAGGATCGCCTATCTTGGGCCCGTTGCCCCGCATTGGGAGGTTCGTTGGCTCTCCGGCGATCGTACTGTCGTAGACGAGTTCACGCAACGAGTCAACGCTCGCCTCATGATGCTCCCGCCACACGATCCACAGTTTCGTCGCAACCGAGAACGCGTTATGCGTGACGCAGAGCGCGAGGGGATTTACGCAACTTGGGACATCGACGACGAAGAGTAGTCTCGACCACGAACGGACAACCGACTAACTAACGGCTGGTTGCTCTAGCTATTTCTTCTTTTTCTTGAAGAGCTTCCGCTTGACGATCAGGTCATCATCGGTCCGGTTCCAACCGAGTTTGTCCGCGGCACGGTCCAGGTCGGTATCGATCTCACCCGTATGCTCGAATGCTCGGTTTTTGCGTGCCAAGGAGTTCATGAACTCTTCAGTGCCCGGTATCACTGTTGTGTGAGCACCAAACTCATACATCGGACCTGCTCCACCAGATGACAATTCGGGCTCAACATCTAAAACGCCCTCGCTCGGTCCCGTCGTCGATTGAGCATCGTCAGCCAAGGGTGCGGCTGGAACCGCCTCGAACAACAGTCCAGCAGTTGGCTGTACTGTCATGCCTTCGGCCCCGCCAGGAGATTGGTCTCGTGCTACATCTTGGATGTCGCCGTGAGATCCGTCTCGTGCTACACCTGATTGCGAGCTATCTATTTCCCCGTCGTCATCGCCGTCTCTGGCGGCAACCATCTCCTGCTGGGCGCCTCGCTCATCCTGTCCCGGGGAGGATCCCAACTCAGCCTCATCGCTACCCTCCACGTCACCAAGCAATTCGCGGATATGAGCGAACACCTCTCGTGGACGTTGCGAATCACTCTCAACATGGCGAGTATCGCCAGGACCCACCGCTGATACATCACCAACAAGCTCTACCAATTCCGGAGGCTGCACCCGATCCTCTGGCTCAGCAAGTGCAGCCGTTCGTTCAAGAACTGCCCAAAATGGGGCTCGGTTTACCATACTGTCACTCTGTTCCTGTTTCGGATACATAACTGTTGTATCGTCACCTCCCGCAGAAACATAACCCCGCCTTGTCAACTTTACTACTTTCATCGAAATCCGGTAGCATGATCGGCAGATCCATGGTGATGGGAGACCTCAGATGCATCAAAACGACACATCCGAAAGGGACGCCTTCCTTAAAGAAATCGAAGACGGAATCCGCTCCATGATCCGGTGGAGTCGACGCCACTCATCGCTACTCGCCCACGACCTCTATCAAGGACTCGACCTTACGGCATTGACAATTCTGTCCGCGCTCGCGGACCATCCAGGATCTCGGCTCACCAACATTGCCGAATGGCTCAAACTTGATCTCTCGAATGCGAGTCGACAAACATCCTTACTCGAATCAGCTCAACTAATCGAAAGAACCACGGACCCGAACGATCGTCGTTCCACTCTCCTTTCGCTCAGCCCTGAGGGGCGAAAGGTCCTTGACAAGGCACGGAGTGACTCGACCAATTTCATGCACCGTATCTACCAAGATTGGGAGACCGTTGAACTCGCTCAATTTGCCTCGATGATTACGCGAACGATCGACGCGATCGACGAGATCAGCAGTCCACTCGAGCATGATCACACCTAGCAGAACCGTGACACCCTGACCGCCCTGACGAAGGAGACGGACTTCCTATGTTGGGTGGCTAGCCGCCGTTCACTGGGCCTACGTGTTTGGCTTGTTTGAGTTGCCCTATAATTTCCCCCGGTCCACTTCGATCGCAAGTGTCAAGGAAACCTACGGCATGGGGAGAGCACTGGCCCTCTCTGGCTGCTTGCTTGTAGGACTGGTAGAGGGCGTGGGCCTCGAGTATGTTCATGGCTTGGGTGCTATCCTTCACTACTAGCGGCTTCTTATGGAATTGGCGTTGAAAACAATCGACCTATTTGGCCCCATAGGATGCCTTTTTTCTTGTTGTGGATGCCCACCTCCCTGAGTGCCTAGGTCTCTAGGTTCCCACTAGTACCATGCAGCTTGGGTGTCTGAAACTACTCACGATACGGGACACGGTTCTCCCTTAAAGCAAGGAGCATATAGGTATGGGAGAAGCGGAAGAACAGAAAACTAGGAAAGAGAAGACTCGTCGACAATTTGACGACGAATTCAAAACGACGCGGTCAGACTTTTCGAGAGTGGGAACCCGTCACTAAGGCAGGTAGCCGAACTCGATGGCGGAATCATTGTGGGCATCATTAAAGAAGGAGCTCATCTACCGAACCGGCTTTAACACACGAGAGAGCCCAAGTTCCGCAATCGTTAATAGGATCTGAGTGGTACAACCGAAAGCGTAGACATTCGAGTATCGACTATGTATCGCCGACTTGCGTTCGAACAAACCGCTACGCTACACGCTGCATGGGTAAGCGGGGTTCAGTGTCCTATTTTGGTGAGCAATTCCAGTCAACAGCACCATGTACCTTGAAAAGAGCTGACCTCTGAATCCATAAATACGGAGCTGCAATTTATGCACACTTATACAAATTCTGCGTATATCCCGAGCACAACCGTCTATCAACAACGATTGTCTAAAAGATTTTGGCCACCTTCATCACCGTTTGAAACAATGCCTACGTGCACAGACCAACAAAGGTGATGAGTGCTATCATGCACCCATCACCTTTGTGATTATCTAACAGGACAAACTGTTCAGCGTTTACTCCGGTTGTTTTGCCAGACGGTCCTCTGCGGCACGCACAATCTGCTCAGCGTGGGCCGCGATATCGTCTTCACCGGAGACATCCTCCATCGATCGATTCGCTGGTTCAGGTAGAACGAGTGTAACCAAGAATCCAAGAACAGCCATGCCGAACGAGAAGTCAAGGGCACCAGCAACCCCAAGATGACTCTTGATGATTGGGAAGAGGTAGACCCCGAGGAAGGCGCCAAACTTTGCTATGCCTGCTGACAGACCATGGCCAGTCGAACGCACACTCGTAGGATACATCTCGGCGCTCAGGACAAAGGTGGTCTCATTAGGACCGAACTCAGCGAAGAAGTAACTCACACCAAACAGAAGCAGGAAGGGCAACACGAAAGTGGTGACGTTTGGAATCACTCCAATGGCGAGAAAGGCCAGCCCCATAAACAGGAAGCCGATGAGCTGGAGTCGCTTATGCCCTATTCTGTCCATAAACATGGCCGCCAAGTAATAGCCGGGTACAGCCGCAACAGTAAAGACGATCAGCTGGAGGGCGATCGCCTCCGTAAGTACATGAGCTCCGGTACCACCCAGCACGCTCTTGACGATCAGTGGAGCAGAGACGGAGTTGCCGTAGTAGGCATAGTCGAATACAAACCACGAGCCAGCGGTTCCAAGGAGGTAGAGCAGGTATCGGCGATTCGAAAGAAATGCGCGGAGGCTCATGCGAGCTGGCTTATCATCCGCACGAGCAACGACGAGTTCGCCGCCAGAAAAGGCTGCCAAGTCTCGGGCTGCTCCCACGTTATCACCCCTGACTCTAGAGCTGTACCTCGGTGATTCTGGCATCTTCCGGCGCAGGTAGACCACAGCAAGGGCTGGAACCGCACCTAATCCGAGCATCAATCTCCATGCTATATTCGGGTTTACGTCTGCCGACAGCAAGGCGAGTGCAACGACATATCCAGCGACCGTTCCGAGCGCCTGCATGGCAAATACGAGGCCAACGAGTTTGCCTCGCGACTTGGTGTTAGAGTACTCGCTCATCAGCACCGCCGACATCGGGTAGTCGCCGCCGACGCCGATTCCCAGGATGAAACGGAAGACAAGCAGCCAGATAAAGCTCGGAGAAAAGGCCGAGAGAACCGCTCCCAGCACCATAAGAGCTGCCTCCATCCCGTAGACCTTCTTGCGTCCGAGCTTGTCTGAGATTCGCCCAAAGATTATCGCACCGAAGAAGGCTGAAAGCAAGGTAATCGAGTTAATGAGACCGGTCTCTGAAGCACTGAGACCCCACTGCTTAGCAATCAGGGTGGTAGCGGTGCCAATAATGAAGAGGTCATAGGCATCGGTAAAGAAGCCCATTCCCGCTACGAAGATTGATCGTGTGTGAAACCGGGATAGAGGAGCATTGTTCAATGCGTCCGATATGGATTGATCGCTCATCGCATACCTTTCTGTCAGTAGCCGACCACCGTGTTGGTGACAGTACCAGTGTGCCAGGCGGCTATTGACAGAGGCTAACTATTGAGCGACAGGAGAGCAAACATCGGGTAAACAGTTGGCAAACAATCCTATGTGTGGTACACACCTTCAAGCAGAAGCTGTTACCTGGAGGCGCGCAAAGAACTCGGTGGTAACTCGCGCATTGTTCATAGAGAATAGGTGGATGCCTCGAACACCATCGGCGATTGCCCTCTTCGCAAGCGCTACCGCAGCGTCTAGAGCAAGCGACTGGAATGCCGAAGTATCGCCATCTCCAGATAAAGCCACCCCATCAAAGCTTGTAGGAGGATCAAGACCAGCGATCTGACTCATCTTCATGAGTTGCTTGTGCGTCGCTGGCACCATCAGTCCTGGCACTATCGGGACCTTCACCCCCTGGCCAAGCATCGCTTCACGCAGTCCAGCAAAGGAGGCATACTCGAAGAAGAACTGGGTGAGTCCAAGGTCTGCATGCTCCAACTTCTGTGCCGCATACTGTATATCACTTGCAGTATCTGTTGAGTCAGGGTGGCCATCAGGATGAAGAGCTACCGCTACCGGTAGGTCACTCTCTTGGCGCACGAGCTCGACTAGTTCATTTGCGTAGTGGAGTTCACTAGCTGCAAACTCCACTACGCCGTCGAGCGGTGGGTCACCACGCAGCGCCAGTATGCCACGAACCCCAAGGGTTTGATAGCGATGGATGAGATCGACAAGTTCGCTGCGACTGTGTCCCAAGCACGCAAGGTGGGCAACTACGGCAAAACCCTCTTCGATGAGATCTTCGATGAGCGTCAGTGTCCGCTCACGCGAGGAGCCCATTGCACCATAGGTCACAGTAATAAAGTCAGGTTGAACCGTCTTCATAGCCGTCAGCAGGGCGCTCAGTCGATCAGACTGAGCCTCGTTGCGCGCTGGCCATACCTCTACCGAGCGCACGAGACCCTGGTGAGCCGGGAGAAGTTCAACCTTGCGCAAGTGAAGCCTCAGCCGCGCTCACCGCATTCGATAGCAGCATTGCTCGCGTCATTGGCCCCACCCCACCGAGACGAGGTGTAACCCAACTTGCTACCTCTGCCACCGAATCATCAACGTCAGAGAGTAGGGTTCGCCCTGCGAAAGTGGTACCAGCGCCAACAACCACTGCGTCCTTTCGTACCATGTCAGCGGTGATGATTCCTGGCGATCCCGCAGCAGCGATGATAACATCTGCCTCACGGGTATGGTCCACCAACGAGGGCACACGCGAATGGACGACCGTCACCGCGGCGTTCAGCCCAGGCCGGTTCAGCGCCAGCAAAAGGGCGAGTGGACGTCCAATTGTCACCCCTCTACCCACGATCACCACGTGCTTACCAGGTAGATCAACCCCATGAAGATTGAGGAGTTCTACTATCCCCGCAGGGGTACAGGCAACCACCTTCGGTTCGCCAAGCGTCAACAGGCCAAGGTTATATGGATGAAGACCATCAACGTCTTTTGCAGGAGTAACCGCAGATAGTACCATCTCCTGATCTATATGCGCGGGGAGAGGAAGCTGGACTAGGTACGAATGGACACGATCATCGTCATTGAGCTCGCTGATCGTAGCCAACAGCTCGGCCATAGTCACATCGGCACCGAGACGATAATCGAACGAATCTATCCCAAGCTCTGCGCAGTCAGCGTGCTTCATCGCCACGTAGCGGGCACTAGGAGGATCATCGCCTACTAGCACGGTGGCAAGCCCTACGGTCACGCCACGAGTCTTTAGAGCCTGAATCCGCTCACGCAGACCCATCTTGACCTGTGAAGACGCCCAATTCCCATCCAAAACTCTTGCAGACATCCCAGCTCCTTTGCTCAAGAGTGACCCTTCATCACCAACAGCGCAACACTACGAGCTCAGTGCCTAAAGTGGCGACGAGGTGCGAAGAGCAAGCTGACACCCGCATCTTCGGCTACCTTAGCAATCTCATCGTCCTTGACCGAGCCCGATGGTGCTACGATCGTCGTCACCCCGGCTGCAATCAAAGCCTCGAGCCCATCAGGAAAGGGGAAGAAGGCGTCGGATGCACCCGCCCCGCCTCGAGCCTTGTCGCCAGCCTTCGTCACTGCGATACGGCTAGCATCGACCCTCGATGGTTGACCCTGTCCAACCCCAACCGCAGCTTGATTCTTGACGATAGTCACAGCATTGGATGCTGCAGCCTGTCCGACTGCAACCGCCATCCACGCATCTGTCATCTCCGCCTGCGACGGTACTCTGGAGGTCACGAGACGGAACTCCTCCACAGTCTCCAACTCGTCCGGTGGCTGCAGTAAGTATCCGCCTGCCACCGAACGAATCCCCACAGTCAAAGCTGCACCCGGGAAAACAGCAATCCGGCTACGACGCCGCTTCCCGAGAATGATCTGTTCTGCCTCTGCGACGACGGAAGGAACGACTAGAACATCAAACTTTGGCCGCTCCAGCATGGCTTGCGCCAGCTCAGGAGTGAGTGGACGATTGATGGCTACTACGCCACCAAAGGCGGAGAGAGGATCACCTTCAAACGCCTCTACATAGGCATCAAGGATCTCGTCTCGACGAGCTACTCCACACGGACCACCATGTTTTACAATTACACAGGCGGGCCGGTCGCCAAGCCGTTCGAGCAGCCGTTGCGCGCCATCAGCATCAAAAAAATTGAGATACGAGGGTTCTTCGGTACCTAACCACTGCGCCTGCGCCCATCCAGTTTCGGCGCCCTCCGCTATATAGAACGCACCGGGCTGGTGAGGATTCTCGCCGTATCGCAGCTCTCGAGTCCGACGGAGATTGAGCAGTTGATGAGTGGGGAGGGGTGAGTCATCACCCTCCAACCAATTTGCGACTCGGGCATCATAGGCTGATACGTAGCCAAAAGCCTTAGCCGCTAGCCTTCGACGATCCTCGATCGTAATCCCAGTCGCCAGACTTTCACGAATCCAGCCATAGTCACTGGGGTCGACAACTACCGCCACGGAAGCAAAGTTCTTTGCCGCTGCACGCACTAGAGCTGGGCCTCCAATATCTATAAGTTCAACGCTTGGATCAGTATCGAACGGATACAGATTGACGATCACGATGTCGATTGGCGACCATCCCTGATCCTCGAGCTCGCGCACATGCTCCGGTAATGAGCGATCGGCCAGGATTGGTCCGTGTATCGCTGGGTGTAACGTCTTGACCCGCCCGCCAAACAGCGAAGGGAAGCCCGTCAAGTCTTCGACCTTGGTGTGTGCAATACCTAGGCCACGCAGCGCTTTAGCCGTACCTCCACTGGCGATTAGCGAGTATCCGGCCTCGATGAGCGCCGGCGCAAGAGAGTCGAGTCCTGTCTTGTCATAAAGTGAAATTAGGGCCTGCATTGCTGCACCTCCTGTTCAAGTTCATTGCGAAAATTTATCTGTGACCACCAGGGGGTTCCAGGAAGCGCACAACGCTGCGAAGCTACGATCACCGAGGGATAGAGCCAGCGCTCTACCGCCTTGATTCGATCGTGAAGCGATACGAGATCGTCACCAGGCAACACTCGGACCGGCTCCTGGGCAACTATCGGACCCGCATCAACCTCAGGGACGACCAGGTGGACCGTTGTACCAGTCACCTTCACTCCGCTAGAGAGCGCCTGTTCAACGGCGTGCCAGCCCGGAAAACTCGGCAACAAAGACGGGTGGGTGTTCAACATCGCACCCTCAAACGCCTCAAGCACCGATCCGCTGAGAATGGTACCGAACCCTGCCAACGCTACAAGCTCCACCTTGGCGTCTTGAAGAGTCGCCAATACGGCATCGCTATAGCGTTCTCGATACAAGGTCCGATTAGCATCCATGAAACCCTCTCTGTCGACCAGAGCGGTGGCTATGCCGAGAGACTCAGCCACCGCTAGCCCACGACATGGACGATCGGCCAAAACGAGCTCCGGCGTCACTCCTCGATCGCGGATAGCCTCCATGATCGAACCCACACCAGAGACAAGAACCGCTACACGCACGCCGATAGGTTACCAGATGTGAAGCTCAGAGTCTTTCGACTATCTCGACCATTCGGTCTCCAGCCTCAGTTGGATTGACTGCAACCACGACTCCGGCGTCCCTCAGTACATCCATCTTTCCTTGGGCAGTACCGTGACCGCCTGAGACAATAGCCCCAGCATGTCCCATTTTGCGACCAGGAGGTGCTGTTACGCCAGCCACGTAGGCGACCACTGGCTTGCTGACGTGTTCCTTGATGAACAGGGCAGCCTTTTCCTCCTCCTCACCACCTATTTCACCGATCATCAGCACAGCCTTAGTCTCGGGATCAGCCTCGAAGGCCGCAAGACAATCGATAAAATTCGTGCCTGGAACAGGATCTCCCCCTATGCCGACACAGGTCGTCTGGCCAACACCCTTTTGGCTGAGTTCGTAGAGCGCCTGATAGGTCAAAGTACCGGAGCGCGAGACGATGCCGACGGGTCCGCCGGCTAGGGCGATGTCTCCAGAGGTGATCCCAATGTTGCAGCGCCCAGGCGAGATGATGCCGGGGCAGTTCGGCCCTAGCAGTCGAGTTCCCGGGTAGTTGCGCCGGAGCACGCTCGCTACCATCGCCTCGTCTTTAGCGGGAATGAACTCGGTTATGCAGACGACAAAGGCGATACCAGCGGCGGCTGCCTCGATGATCGCATCAGCTGCAAAGCGTGGCGGAACGACAATGAAGCTAGCGGTTGCGCCTGTAACGGCGGCCGCCTCTTTGACGGAGTCAAAAATAGGTATACCCTCGACATCGGTGCCAGCCTTGCCCGGAGTCACTCCAGCGACCACCTTGGTGCCATAATCGCGGTTTCTCAGCCCATGGAAACGACCCTGGTTTCCGGTTAACCCTTGGACGATTACCTTCGTGTTCTCATCGACAAAAATGCTCATCGTTCACCCTTCTTTGCAAGCTCAACTGCGGTCTTGGCCGCGCCAACCATCGTCTCTTCCACGCGAATCTTGTCCGACAACAGCCCTCGCAAGATATCGTGGCCCTCACGAGCGTTGGTACCATCGAGCCTGATTACCATTGGGAAGGAGAGTTCGACGCGCTCTAGTGCCTCTTGAATTCCTTTGGCCACCTCATCACAACGTGTAATACCACCGAAAATGTTGACGAAAACCGCCTGGACCTTCTCATCGGTATTTATAACCTCAAGCGCATTGGCCATAGCGTCAGCACCAGCACCACCACCAAGATCCAGGAAGTTCGCGGCGCGACCACCCGCTTGGCTGACCACATCCAACGTAGCCATGGCAAGGCCAGCTCCGTTTGCAATAATACCTACAGTTCCATCAAGGCCAATGTAGTTGAGACCCTTCGATCTCGCCAGAGCCTCTCGTCCATCGAGCTCCATGTCAGCACGGTAGGCCTCCCACTCCGGATGACGATAGCCCGCACTGTCATCAAGGGTAACCTTCGCATCAAGTGCGTGAACATTACCATCTGTCTTGACGATTAACGGATTCACCTCAACGAGATCTGCATCCCCTTCAACAAAAGCCTGATAGAGCTGCAACAACACTTTAGCGACACCTACACGTGATACCTCTTCTATGCCAGCCGATGCTACCAATTGAGCTGCCTCTGTCTCCGTGAATCCCTCAAGCGGATCGATGTGGACGCGCGCGATCGCATCGGGGTTGGTCTTTGCCACCTCCTCGATCTCCACACCACCTTCAGAGGAGAGCAGACACAAATACTGCTTCACTCCCCGGTCGAGGGTGAAACTGACGTAGTACTCCCTTGCGATATCAGACGCATGTTCTACCCACACCTTATGCACGGTGTGACCTTTGATATCCATGCCCAAGATTGCAGTAGCAACCTCTAAAGCTTCGGCTTCGTCACGAACCAGCTTGACGCCACCGGCTTTGCCTCGCCCACCAACCTGAACCTGCGCTTTGACGACGGCCGGAAAGCCAACCTCGCGTGCCGCCTCTACCGCCGCCTCGGGGTCGCGGACCAACACGCCTGTCGAAGTCGGCACTCCATAGCGTGCAAAAAAATCCTTACCTTGATACTCGAATAGATCCACTAGACCTCGCTTTTCTCACTCATCTCAACCCAACCTTCATCCACTGCTCGACTGCATGTGCCTTCGCCATCTCACAGCCGCGCAGGCACCATCTCACGACCATGTCTCCATCCTTGGTTCGGAACAGGCCCTCAGCCTGACACCTCCCTGGCATCGAGCGTCGTCGCGAGCCACTCACAGATAGCCGTCAGAGACGAGCCGGGGGTAAACACCTGTGCCACACCCATCTCCTGCAAGAGTGGGATGTCACCATCTGGGATAATTCCTCCAACGACAAGCAACACATTTCCCCGTTGGCGCTCCTCAAGACCCGCAATCAACTTAGGAACCAGCGTCAGATGGGCGCCCGAGAGCAACGACACGCCGACGGCATCGGCATCCTCTTGAACGACTGTCTCAACGATCTGCTCAACCGTCTGATGCAGTCCGGTATAGATCACTTCGAAACCAGCGTCGCGCAATGCACGTGCCACCACCTTCGCACCGCGATCATGGCCGTCCAAACCTGGCTTAGCAACAACTACTCGATAGGGTCTCTCCACTAGGCGAATCTTACCGTAGTTCAGCGCGGAGCGCTAACCAGGCAGCTCAACGACACTGCGCCACAGACGCACGGGCTAGCAATGCAGCCACAGGTATCATGCACGCCAAGGTCAGACCTTCGTTCGCTGCCTGTCCGATTAAGTCCAACACGGCCTAGGCCAAAAGGCGAGAATCTCCTTCACGTACAAAACCACATCGGTCCAAATACCCAAGTCGCTCCTCAAGAGCCTGCAGCCAAGCGGATTTGTCACGTTCGAACTTAGTCCGATCGCCCTCCTCAAAATCGTGCTCCATCTCGCTGAAGGCCAGGTCCTCAGCGTCCAAAAGACGACGATAGTGAACTAGTAGGTTATCATCGATGCAGTGCTCGATCACGACTCCCCCTTTAGAGATTCGGATGAACCTACGATAGCACAGCTCGCTGAGCTGCCGAGGTGAAAACGGCACAATCCTTGATGCCTACTCCAGTGACCGAACTCTGAACTGCACGCATCGCTGTCACCACCGACTCGACATGGGTTTTGTGATCACGCAGGTACCTAGCCCATGCAATCGCGAGATCAGACCAGTTAGCAGCTAGCGCGTTGGCTTCAGGGACCGACTTTGTCTCAGAGGCGAGCACGCTAAAGGCGGAGGCGCTCTGGCTGAGCTTGGTGTTCAACAGCCCTCCCGTATTCCTCTCGAGTTCAGAGACGCTAACCCCAGCAAAGACACTCGCGCAGACACCGCCAGCCGCGCGACGATAGCCCGCAAGGCTCTGTATTTTCGGACTCGAAGAGCCAAGTACTCCAAAGATCACGAGCTGGGCAATGATGCCACCCACTAGCAGAGCGACGACCAAGAGGCTAACTAGCCTGACGAAACGTCGTCTACGATTCACTGGCTGACGAAACGACGTCTCCGAGGCTGGGACCTCTGACACGAAGTTTGCAAAACTGGGACGTTGGCGCAACGAATCTGTCCAGATATGGCCGTCAAAGTATCGAAGCCGTCCCTCGCCATCCGGATACCAGCCTGGTCTCATCGGCGGACGAGTGTCCCTTCGGCTCCCCAACGCCATAGTTGCCCCCGTTAGACTCCCGAATTCATAGCAGCCTGTCTTAGCGTTCTCGCATTCTCTCGCAAGAGCGATGCCCCCTTGAGGATACGAATATCGCCACGACGCAACAACTCTCCGACAGAGAGCGAACTTCCCGTTGGTGCGGCGATCTCAACCACTCTTGCCGGATCAAATGATGTAGCACCGTCCGTGGATAACTCGACAACTCTGCCATCTGCGCAAAGTTTCAGCCTCCTCACAACGCCACCTTCGGGAGAGCGGAGTACGAGCAGGAGCGAGTCATCACGAGAATCGTCGTCCGAATCCGAAGCCACCATCGAAAAGTTAGGACCGATCATAGAGAATCGCCCTCTTGACCTCTTCGATAGCTTCAGTCACCTTGATTCCACGAGGACAGGCTTCAGTGCAGTTGAAGGAGGTTCTGCACCGCCAAACGCCGCTCTTCTGATTCAAGATATCAAGCCGCTCATTCGCAGCCTGATCTCGGGAGTCAAAGATGAACCGATGCGCATTCACGATGGCTGCCGGTCCTATGTAACTTCCATTAGCCCAATAGACCGGGCACGACGTGGAACAGGCGCCGCAGAGGATGCACTTCGTTGTGTCGTCGAAGCGAGCACGGTCTTCAGGCGACTGATAACGCTCCTTGTATCCTGGGTCATCATCAGCGATCAGATACGGAAGCACACTACGATATTGAGCGAAAAATGGCTCCATATCGACTACAAGATCCTTGATCACCGGGAGACCGCGCACCGGCTCTATCACAAGATCGGTGCCCACCGACGAGATCAGGTTCACACACCCCAAGCGATTCTCGCCATTGATCATCATCGCATCCGAGCCGCAAACGCCATGCGCACAGCTGCGCCGAAAGCTCAACGTCCCATCGATCGTTCCCTTCACTGCGATGAGTGCGTTGAGCACGGTATCGGAGGACTTAAGTTTCAGATCGTACTCGCGCCAGTGAGGACGAACGTCAACCTCAGGATTGAAGCGCTTGATAGTGAGATGAACGTCGACCTCCTTGATAAGCGAGGTCTCGTCGGCTGGTTGTACGGTAGTAGTCATTTAGTACTTTCTCTCCATCGGCTCATAGCGACCCTGCACCACTGGCTTGTAGTCAAGCGCGATCGCACCCGACTCATCCCGGTAGGCGAGGGTGTGCTTCATCCAGTTGGCGTCGTCTCTTGTGGGATAATCGTCGCGCCAGTGTGCTCCACGACTCTCCTTGCGAGCATCCGCACCTAGAACCAGCACCTCTGCGATATCGAGAAGACTCCCCAGCTCAAGCGCCTCGGTCAAATCATAATTAAATATCGAACCCTTATCGTCAATTGTGACCTTCTCGTAGCGGTCTCTCAGCTCGTGAATGACACGAAGTGCCTCTTGAAGCGACTCGCCCGTTCGGACGACCGATGCGTCGCGCATCATTGCCACTTGGAGTTCGCTTCGAATTGTGCCAACCTTCTCAGTGCCAGAGGAGTGCATCATTGCGTCGATACGTTCGCGGGTGGGATCAACCACTGAGCGAGGAAGGTCTGGATGGTCAACCTGTTGAACGTACTCGACCATCGCTCGCCCCCCGCGGCGGCCGAACACATTGATATCGAGCAGAGAATTGGTTCCTAGTCGATTAGCTCCGTGAACAGATACACAGGCGCACTCCCCGGCCGCATAGAGCCCAGGCAACACGGTGTTGTTTGCATCGATCACAACCTCTCCGTGAACATTAGTCGGGATACCACCCATGGCGTAATGTGCAGTCGGTTGGATTGGGATCGGATCAGTCTTCGGCTCCAGGCCGAGGTATGTCCTCACAAACCCACTGATATCAGGCAATTTGGCATCGATCTGCTCGGGTGGAAGGTGAGTGAGATCGAGGTAAACGTAGTCTTTGTCTGGGCCCGCGCCACGCCCCTCCTTGATCTCCGCATGAATCGCTCTGGCCACCATGTCACGAGGAGCCAAGTCCTTAACTGTCGGTGCAACACGCTCCATGAAGCGTTCACCCAACCCGTTGCGCAGAATACCACCCTCACCTCTGGCTCCCTCTGTCAAAAGAATGCCTATGCCGTAGATGCCGGTCGGGTGGAACTGGTAGAACTCCATGTCTTCTAGCGGAATGCCGCGGTGAAAGAGGACGCCAGGCCCATCGCCAGTGAGGGTGTGAGCGTTGGAGGTGATTTGGAATATGCGACCATAACCACCAGTCGCGAACAACACGCCTTTGGATGTGAAGACGTGCAGATCGCCAGTCGCAAGTTCATAGGCGACTACGCCAGCCGCTCTCCGTGATGCGCCCTCACCGTCAAAGAGGACATCAAACACCTGGAACTCATTAAAGAAGTTAACATCAGCGGCAACACACTGCTGGTAAAGCGTCTGAAGAATCATGTGCCCGGTACGGTCCGCCGCGTAACAAGCCCTACGAACCGGCGCCTCGCCATGGTTGCGAGTGTGACCACCAAAGCGACGCTGGTCAATCTTGCCCTCTGGAGTGCGCGAGAAAGGAAGTCCAAAATGCTCTAGGTCTATGACCGCATCGATCGCCTCCCGACACATGATATCGATGGCGTCCTGGTCACCCAGGTAATCAGAGCCCTTGACGGTGTCGAAGGCATGCCACTCCCAGTAATCCTCCTCGACATTCGAGAGCGCGGCACACATCCCGCCCTGAGCCGCCCCCGTGTGGGAGCGCGTCGGGTAGAGCTTGGTAATCACCGCGGTACGTACGTTTCCTGCCGTCTCGAGCGCGGCCCGCAGGCCAGCGCCACCGGCGCCTACAATGACTGCGTCATAACTGTGGTAGTGAATGTTCACACCCAACAGTTTTGCATGAAATTTGCTAGTTCATGAAATTTCAGCCGATTTCCCTCTAGCATTTTCTTTATGGACTTCCCAACGAACCTCGGCGCCCTGGTCGATGCTGGCTATAAGCCGCGAACCATACGAGAGGAGATCCGAGCCAACGTATTCGCCAGACTGCGGGCACATCAGCCTGTAATCGATGGCCTGGTTGGCTACGAAGATTCGGTTCTGCCCGAACTTGAGCGTGCGCTCGTCATCGGGCACGACGTCATCTTTCTCGGTGAACGTGGCCAGGGAAAGACCCGAATGATCAGGGCTCTAAATGGACTGCTCGACGAATGGGTCCCAATCGTCGAGGGGTCTCCGCTCAACGAGGATCCACTGAACCCAATTCTAGCGAGCACCATAGATCGCCTCAATTCAGAGGGACCTAAGACTCCGATAACCTGGATTAACCGAGCAGCCCGTTTCAGTGAGAAGCTTGCGACACCAGATACCACCATTGCCGATCTCATCGGCGAAGTCGACCCGATCAAAGTTGCCGAGGGACGCTACCTCGGCGACGCCGACACCATCCACTATGGGCTGGTACCTCGCACAAACAGAGGCATCTTTGCGATCAATGAACTCCCGGATCTACCTGAACGCATCCAGGTCGGCTTGTTGAACGCCCTCGAGGAGCGCGACATACAGATTCGCGGCTACAAGATTGCACTTCCCCTAGACATCCTCTTCGTCGCCTCGGCAAACCCGGAGGACTACACCAGTCGTGGACGGTTGATCACACCGCTCAAGGATCGCTTTGGAACCCAAATTACCACTCATTATCCAACGACCGTCGAGGATGAGATCGAAATCATGACCGGTGAAGGTAAATTGCCTCTCGACGTGGCAGTTGTATCGCCAGAACCAATATCGCTGATTATCGCGACCATGGCACAACTGGCCAGACACCACTCCAGCATCTCTCAACACTCAGGCGTCTCAGTCCGTGCATCGATCGCCGCCTACGAATCGGTTGCTGCGGCAGCGATCGTTAGATCGGTTCGCAACGACGAAGTGCCAGCGGTGGTTCGCGTCACCGACCTTGAGGCTGCACTCCCGGCGTTCGTTGGCAAAATTGAAGTTGAGTCGCTCGATCCTCGTGAAGGTTTCAAGGTTGGCTCCGCTCTCTTGAGGCAAGCTATAAGTGCCGTGTTCAGCCAATTCTACGGTAATCAGGATGCGACGGCCCTCGTCGACGAGGTAAGTCAGACACCTCTTGAGCTCAGCGCAGATCAGCCAAATACTGATTATCAAGCGCTTCTCGCTAGCTACCCTGAGCTTCTCGCCTTTGTGGGGACCAGACATGCTGAGGAGGAGACCCCCTGTTTCGTCGATCTTGCCTTGGAAGGGCTCGTCGCAACCCGGAGACTATCGCGCCGTACCTTCGCAGATCGTGTCACCTTCGGACCGGGCCGTGACTAGGCGATTCCGCTACCACGATTACGACTCCTCGCTTGAAGAGGCCGACGAGTCAGAGTCGATTCTCGACGCTCTCGTCGACTCGCTCTCATACCACGGCAACGTCTCGGAGGCACTAAGAGAGCTCCTGTCTCGCGGCCTAGGGGACACTCCTGGGCTAGCAGAGCTGCTTGAGCGGTTGCGGCAGCGTCGTGATGAACTGCTTGCACGCTACGACCCCAACGGGCTCGTCACTCAACTCAACCAAGAGCTCGATGCAGTGATCAACCAGGAACGCGAGACTCGCTCGCGTGCGTTACAGGCGACTGGCGAAGAGGAGCATCTCCTCGCCGACCTTGAGCTTGACGCGTTGCCAGCGGGGCTTGGCGAACGGATTCGCGAACTGAGTCAATACCAGTTCCTGGACCAAACGGCGAAGGAGCGCTTCGATGATCTAGTGGAGTCACTTAGGTCATCCATGCTCCGAGACCAGGTGAATAGACTCCGATCCTCACTCGCCTCAGCCGATCCTGAGACAACGGCTCAAATGATGAATGAACTCTCGGAGCTCATCGAACGCTTTAACTCAGGCGAAGACGTCGAAGCTGACTTTAATCAGTTCAAACAGCGTTACCCCGGGATCGCTGGCGAGGACGAGAATTTTGAGGACTTCATGGCTCGAATTGTGGAGTCAGCAAGGTTGACCCAATCGTTACTTAACTCGATGGATGAGGCGACCCGTGCTGAACTGATGGACCTCATGTCTTCGATAGCCGAATCTCCCGAGCTTTCCCAGGCTATGTCTCGACTCGGGAGCGCCCTTGCATCGTCGGCCTCATTCGACCCCACAGGTTTCGGCTTCCACGGAGACACCCCTCTGGGTCTCGGGGAGCTTGAGGGGGTGATGCAGACGCTTGGGCAGCTTGACGAGCTTGAGGCTGCACTCAAGCAATCTTCAAGCCCGGAGCGACTCTCTGAGCTCGATAATGCACAGCTTAAAGAGCTCCTGGGGCAGGATGCATCCGCAGCGATTAACCGTCTCAAGCAACTAACCGACAAGCTCAGCGAGGCTGGTCTGATCAACCGCGATGGTGGCAAACTTGAACTCACTGGAGACGCCATCAACAAGCTTGGAGACATAGTTTTACACCGTCTCTTCCCTGCTGGACAGGCCCGTCTCCTTGGCAATCACGAATCACGTAATCTAGGCAACTTGGGAACCGACCTAAGTGGAGAGACAAAGGCATACGAATTTGGTGACCCATTCAGACTTGCCTTACGCGAGACACTGCACAACGCTCTCGCCAGACAAGGGGGTGGAACCCCACTACACCTTGTGCCCGACGATTTTGTCGTCGAACTCACCGAGGATCGCACGCGAGCGGCAACTATGCTCGCTCTCGATCTCTCGCTGTCGATGCCACTCAACGACACCTTCCTCCCCGCCAAGCAGGTAGCACTCGCGCTCTCTAGCCTCATTCATTCCCGCTATCCGCGTGACTATCTTGGCTACGTCGTCTTCTCGGAGGTGGCTCGCGAGGTCGATCTTGCAACGCTGCCGAGCGCTCAGTGGGACTACGTGTATGGGACCAATATCGAACACGCGTTGCTCCTCTGTCGAACCAGGTTGCGACATCAACCTGGCTATCGCCAGATCCTGCTCGTCACCGATGGTGAACCCACCGCCCATATCGATCCTGAGTCACATGAAGTCTTCTTCTCGTACCCACCCTCACAAGAGACGATCCGCAGAACGCTCGCCGAGGTCATGCGCTGCACACAGGAGAAGATCACCATCAATTTATTCGTTCTAAACCCTGATTCTGGTCTTAGAGGCTTTGTTAACGAGGTGCTAGCGATAAACCATGGGGAGGCTTTTTACTCATCAGGAAGTGCCCTTGGCTCCACATTGGTTCAAGAGTACGTCCACGATCGGATCAATCGAACCCGTCGATGAGGCTCGCAAAAGCATGCAACACTGCGACCCGCTGGTTTTAAATCCCCCACCACTTGTCTTTCCTGAACAGCATGAATAGCTATACGTCTGCCGACGTGATAGCCTCGGGGGCAAATGCACACACCCCTGACAGTGCCTCCGTCGGGCAAGCAGTACCACATCAGCTTCGCGGACTACCGTGCGGTGGTCGTCGAGATAGGGGCAGGCATACGTGCACTTGAGCGCAACGAGAGATCCGTCTTAGAGTCGTATGACGAGGCTGCAATCTGTGATGGCGCTCACGGAGCCAACCTTGTGCCATGGCCAAACCGCGTTTTCGGAGGAGGCTATCGATTTATGGGTCAAGACTATCGCCTCCCACTTACCGAGCCCGAGGCTGGGAATGCGATTCATGGGCTCATACGCTGGCTACCCTTTTGGGCTACGCATCTCACCCAAACCTCTGTGGCCCTTGAATCGGTGCTTCACCCTACCCCATGGTATCCATTTCTCCTCAGAGTACGCTTTGGCTATGAGCTCTCTAGCAACGGACTTGTCGTCACGACCGAGGTGTTAAATCAGGGTACCCAAGCCTGTCCAGTGGCCATTGGGCATCACCCCTACCTCTCTCCTGGTAACGATCAAACCATTGATAGCGCGCTGTTTTCGACCTCCGCTAACCAGGTACGTCCGAGACCGGAGAGGTCCGAGGCAGCAGACACCCATCTTGAGCAGCCAGAGGTAGTTGGAGACCGGGTGCTCGATACCACCTTCGCCTTTCCTGCAGCGGCCCGCAATAGACGAGGATGGGCACGACTCACAGGCACAGACCACCACACGGTCGAACTCTGGACGGACCAAAACTATCGCTACCTTCAAATCTTTAGCGGTGATACCCTGCCCGATCGGCGCCGCCGCAAAGCTATGGCGGTCGAGCCGATGACGGCGCCACCCAACGCTCTACAGAGCGGTCAAGATCTATTAGTACTGCAACCACAAGAGACACTCGAGACACAATGGGGAGTCGGATTACTATGACAACTAGACAAGCGAGATCAAAGCGACCAGACGCCGGCCAGGTGGACATCTTTGTGATCTTTGGTATCAGTGGCGATCTAGCGAAGAAGATGACCTTTCCCTCGCTCTACAGGCTCGAGGAAAATCATAAGCTTAACTGCCCGATCGTTGGCGTAGCCATGGATGACTGGACTACCGAAAGCTTGATCGAGCACATGAAGCTCTCGCTATCCAACACCATTGGCCAACCGGACACGAAGGTCGTTG
This sequence comes from Ferrimicrobium acidiphilum DSM 19497, assembly GCF_000949255.1. Classification (NCBI taxonomy): domain Bacteria; kingdom Bacillati; phylum Actinomycetota; class Acidimicrobiia; order Acidimicrobiales; family Acidimicrobiaceae; genus Ferrimicrobium; species Ferrimicrobium acidiphilum. The sequence continues at coordinate 44,667 of NZ_JXUW01000017.1, forward strand.
ACCGTCTAGCGCGAAGGATGCACTACGTTCGTGGCGACTTTACCGCCGACAGCACCTACCACGATCTCGCCAAGGTGATGGGGACGGCAAAGCGCAAGCTCTACTACCTTGAGATCCCACCAGTACTCTTCGCACCTGTAGTCGAAGCGGTGGCCAAGAACGGACTCGCCGATGAGTCATTTTTCCTGATCGAGAAGCCGTTTGGCCACGATCTTGCATCGGCCAAGGAACTCAATGACCGGCTCCATGCGGTGGTTGACGAGCAACAGATCTTGCGCATTGACCACTTTCTCGGCAAACAACCAGTGCTCGATCTTTTCTACCTTCGGTTCGCCAACTCTCTCCTTGAGCCTCTCTGGAATCGTGACCACGTCGCAGCTATACAGGTCAACATGACCGAAGATTTTGGAGTCGAGGATCGCGGATCGTTCTACGATCCGGTGGGCGCGTTGCGCGATGTGGTGCAAAATCACCTGCTACAGGTGCTTGCATTGGTGCTGATGGAGGCACCGAGTCAGGCAGGAGACAACGCTCTCTGGGACAAGAAAGCCGACGTCTTCCGCGCCATGGCGACGGTCGACCCATCACAAGTCATCCGTGGTCAGTACGAAGGATACCAAGGCGTACCTGGGGTGAAGCCAGGATCGATGACCGAGACTTATATAGCCCTTCGTCTCGCCGTCGACAATTGGCGGTGGGAGGGGGTTCCAATCTTTCTGCGTGCCGGCAAGGCGTTAGCAACCACGGCCACCGAGGTAAGGCTCATTTTTCGCCATCCTCCCAAGCTCAGCTCACTCGAGCTACCGCGTCACCTATCACCAAACCAGATAATCCTGCGAATCGATCCTGAACCAGGCTTGCGAATGACCTTGTTCTCCAAAGGCGCTGACAGCTCGGGGTCTGATGAGGTTCATCTTGACCTCCCGTTTGCGCAGGAGTTGGGGCGTCTGCCCGAACCCTATCAGCTTCTGATCAGCCATGCGCTTGACGGCAACCATTCACTCTTTACTCGCGAAGATGTCGTCGAGGAGACCTGGCGAATTCTGGATCCATTGGTGCACAACGTCACTCGACCACTTGGGTACAAGCGCGGAGGTTGGGGGCCAGAAGCCGCCAATACCCTCGTTCGTGGTCACCTCGGTTGGCAGGCCCCCTGGACCGATTGAGAATGAGATCATAGGTCGACCAGGACCAGGGGGTGTAGCCGCGGTTGTTGAGTGCCGATGATGCGAAACTCTCGTGAGTGGACTAACCACTAGCCGTGGTGGCTAGAACTCCCAAATAGCTCACGCTAGCTAGACAACAAGTCGCTCGATCTAGCCGTAATCTCCATGCTAGATTTCAACGATCTTGGTGTGGCTGTGGTTGCGAACGTGACCATCATCGCTCATGGAGGAGTTCGCAACCTCTTCCACAACCCGTCAATCGCGAATGTGCAATGCTACCCCTGTCCGATCTCAACCCCTATGGTCGTTGCGTCGTCAACCTCACTCAGCTCGACCTCCCGAATCACCCCCGCGGCCGAGAGATCTGACAGCGCATCTCCTATCGCCTTAAGCCGATCCACAGGTGCACTTACCACAAGCTTGTCTACCGGAGCCTTCGGTGATACCTTGTGTTCACTCTTGACCTTACGAACCTCGGCCAGAACCGACTGGGCGGCACGAAATACCTCAATCGAGGCGTAGTTGGGCTCCTCGGGTTCGTCGGCAGACACCGATAGTCCAAGCGCTCTTGGACCCTCACCAGGCTGGGGCCAGGCGTTTCGGTGGATTGAATCCTGATGGAACCAGGACCAAGCCTCCTCGGTAACAAATGGCTGATAGGGAGCCAAGGCTCGTAGCAACAGTTCACTCGCACTGCGGAGCGTCGCCAAAGCCGACGCCCTTCCGTCCTCAGAGAATGATACGAGCGGCAGGTCCGTCCCGACAGGATCGCCATAGGCACGAACCTTGACTAGCTCTAGATAATCGTCACAAAACTCCCAAAAACACTGCTCGATCGTCTCAAGCGCCCCGGTGTAATCATTGCGTTCAAGTTTCACAGTGGCATCACGGAGTGCCTCGTCGAGCACCATGAGAAAGCCAGCATCCACGGGGTGCACAACGGCTGGAGTCCCCGTAGATCCAGTACGATCTAGGGTCCCTAGCACGAACTTGGTTGCATTGGCGATCTTGATCGCTAATCGCCGCCCAATTTTCATCTGCCCCTCGTCGGCTGCAGTATCCACCCCAGGTCTACCTCCCGCAGCCCAATAACGTAAAGCATCGGCCCCGAAACGCTCTACAAGCGGCATAGGAGTGACCACGTTCCCCTTTGACTTAGACATCTTCTTGCGGTCAGGATCGAGCACAAACCCCGATATCAGAGCGCGCTTGAACGGGAGGTCGTTGAACCCAAGTTCGCTTCGGACCATCGTGTAGAACAGCCAAGTTCGAATAATCTCCTGTCCTTGGGGGCGTAGATCCATCGGGAACACCTTGGCATACCGGCTCGGATTGTCGAGCCAACCGCCGGCTAGTTGTGGGCTAAGGCTTGAGGTCGCCCAGGTGTCCATCACGTCAGGATCGGCCACAAATCCACCAGGCACACCCCTCTGACCTTCGTCAAAACCACCTGGGGCCTGGCTGAGTGGATCAACTGGAAGATCTTCCCGCCTTGGGACGATCGGTCGCTCGTAGTCAATATCACCCCCCTGGTCGACCGGGTACCATAGTGGAATCGGTATGCCAAAGAATCGCTGCCGTGAGAGGTTCCAGTCGGCGTTTAACCCACTCACCCAGTTCTCATACCTCACCTGCATGTGAGACGGAAGCCATTCAAGTTCTTTCCCTCGTGCAAGGAAGGCGTCACGATGCGGGAGAAGACGTAGGAACCACTGACGTGAGGCCACAACTTCGAGCGGTCGATCGCCCTTCTCATAGAACTTGACTGCGTGTTGCACGGCGGTGGGTGTGCCTAAAAGATCGCCTGATTCGGTTAGCAGCTCTGCAATTCGCTCCCGGGCAGCGACACTACGCCGTCGCGCTATTTCTGCATAGAACCCGTTGGCACGCTCAGGATTTACGGAGGGGAACTCCTCGGAACCAAAGACGATGTTCTCCAGGAGTCGACCGTCCCGGCCCATGATGACGCGTAGCGGTAGTTGCCCCTCTCTCCACCAAGTAACGTCGGTAAGATCGCCAAAGGTACACACCATGGCTGCACCAGTGCCTTTTTCAGGATCGGCCAACGGGTGTGCGATCACCTTCACTGGAGCTCCAAATAGCGGCGTCAGCGCCTCTTTCCCGATCAGCGATTGATAACGACGGTCGTCCGGGTGCACGACGAGACCAACGCATGCGGGAAGGAGCTCCGGTCTTGAGGTTTCAATCTCTAGCTCTCCACCATCGGGTAGCCCAAACCGTATTCGGTGATACTTCCCAGCGACCGGACGATCCTCGAGTTCAGCTTGAGCAACTGCCGTCTGGAAATCGACGTCCCAAAGAGTCGGCGATGAGCTCTGATAGATCTCACCTTTTTCGAGCAGGTCTAGAAACGCTGCCTGAGAGACCTGTCGCGAACGCGTACCCACGGTTGTATAGGTAAGGGACCAATCGACCGATAGGCCAATACGTCGCCACAGCAACTCATAAACCTGCTCATCGAGCTGTGTGAGCTGCTCGCACAGCTCGATGAAGTTGGCTCGCGAGACAGGGCGAAGCTCCTTGGATTCGGTGTCAGGAATCAGGTTTGGCTCATAGTTGAGAGAAGGATCGCAACGGACAGAGAAGTAATTCTGCACCCGTCGCTCCGTTGGAACTCCGTTATCATCCCAGCCGACAGGATAAAAGACCTCGCGACCCTGCATTCGCTGGTAGCGAGCGATGATATCAGCATGGGCGTAGGAGAATACATGTCCAATGTGGAGCGAACCGCTCACCGTTGGAGGAGGAGTATCGATAGAGTAGATGGCCTCCGCAGGGACGCTGTCGTCAAAACGATAGACGCCACGCTCCTCCCATGCCGCAGACCATTTTTCTTCAAGTCCATCAAGGCTGACCTTGTCAGGAACGTTGATCACAGCAACCATCTCCTCTCACGGCTCCGCGCCGTGACTTCACTCCCACCGCCAACAGCGGCTCGTATACTGAAAGAGCGATGACCACACTCTTTGACACCATGACCGGATCAGTCACCCAGCTTATCAACCCGGGTCAGGAGGCCTTCTCCCTCTATGTCTGTGGGCCCACCGTCCAAGATAGACCTCATCTTGGTCACGGTCGGGTCATGGCGACCTACGATCTGCTTCGTCGTCACTTACGCAATAAAGGTCTTGCCGTAACTCTTGTCATGAACGTGACGGACATCGATGATAAAATTCTTACTAAGGCTAGCCAAGAATCTACAAGCTATCAGGCGGTAGCCCAACGTTACGAGGCCATCTGGTGGGAGACCATGGATCTGCTGGGGATTGAGCGCCCTGACGCCACCCCCCATGCCACCGAATGGGTTCCCAACATGATCGCAAAAATTCAAGCAATGCTCGACTCCGATGCCGCCTACGTGATCGACGATGGTGTCTATCTCCGGGTCTCACGTGTGCCTCATTACGGGCTGCTGACCAAGCAGGACTTCGACCAACTACAGCCTGGTAATCGTGTCGAGGTGAATCCTTTGAAGGAGTCGCCGTTCGACTTTGTCCTCTGGAAGAGAGCGGAGTCTACCGAACCCGGCTTTGATGCCCCTTGGGGTTATGGACGGCCAGGGTGGCATACCGAATGTGTGACCATGTCTACTGAGATCCTCGGATCGAGCTTCGATCTCCACGGAGGAGGAATGGACCTCATCTTCCCTCATCATGAGAACGAGTTGGCCCAAGCTCAGGTTCTTGGAGTACCTTTTGCTCGACACTGGGCCCACGTGGGTTTTGTCGAGATGGGTGGGGAGAAGATGTCGAAGTCACTGGGCAATACGCTCGATCTCACCGATGCCGTCACTCGATTCGGCGGACGGGCGATCCGGCTCGCGTATTTGCGGGCCTACTACCGATCGCCGTTGGAGATGTCCGACGCCACGCTCAACGATGCCCGATCCTCACTCAACAGAATCGACAACTTTCTCGATCGCGGTGACGCGGGCGACCTTGACGATGAAGCAATCTCCGCCTTTATCAGCGCACTTGATAACGACCTTGACACCCCCACGGCCTTCTCACTCCTCTTTGATCAAGTCCGAGCAGGCAATACACTTTTCGATCGACAGCAAGTTGGGGCGGCCACGGCGAAGATAGCTACCGTTCGTGCCATGCTCGAATGGATCGGCCTTGCCCCTTCACAAGAGGCACTCATGGTACCTGCAGAGATCAGTCAAGCCGTCGAAGAGAGGGATCGGGCGAAACGAGACCGAGACTACGCCACTGCTGACGCACTAAGAGCGGTTATTGAGGCAGCTGGCTTTGTCATACTCGACACCAAGGATGGCACCCAACTCCGCAAAAGTCGGGCCTAGTCCCATCTGCGACGGTTGAAGGCGATCAAGGCGGACGCATGGATGTTACTCCTCAGTAATATAATGGAGATTGTTAGGAGGAACAATGGATCCATTTTCGCTTTCACTGACTGAAGACCAGATCGAGTTACAGCAGTGGGCACACGATTTTGCAGACAAGACCATCCGACCGGCGGCACACGAGTGGGATGAGCGCGAAGAGACGCCATGGCCAATTATCCAGGAGGCAGCAAAGATTGGCCTGTACTCATACGACTTCCTCGTCAACGCATACGCTGATAAGACCGGGCTGACGATGCCGCTAGTCATGGAGGAGCTTGCCTGGGGTGACGCAGGGATCACGCTAGCTATTTTTGGCTCGACCCTAGCTGTGGCCGGCATCCTCGCCAACGGCACGGCGGAACAGGCAAATGAGTGGATTCCCCAATGCTTTGGCAGCGCCGACGACCCCAAACTCGCCGCCTTTGGTGTCACCGAACCGGATGCGGGAAGTGATGTCTCTTCGCTCAGGACCCGTGCGGTCTACAACGAGGCGACTGACACCTGGACACTCAACGGCACGAAGACCTGGATTACCAACGGCGGGATCGCCGACATCCATGTCATCGTTGCCAGCGTCGATCCAGAACTTGGCTCGCGTGGCCAGGCGAGTTTCCTGATTCCTCCTGGAACCGCAGGGCTTAGCATGGGGCAAAAGTTTAAGAAGATGGGAATTAGGGCATCGCACACCGCAGAGGTAGTTCTTGAGAACGTCAACGTCCCAGGGACACTCCTCCTTGGAGGCAAGGATCGACTCGACGAACGGCTAGCCCGTGCGAGGGAAGGGAAACGCTCCTCGTCGCAGGCAGCGATGGCGACCTTCGAAGCCTCCCGCCCACTGGTTGGAGCACAGGCGCTCGGCATCGCCAGAGCTGCCTACGAATATGCCCTTGACTACGCCCGCGAGCGACGCCAATTCGGGCGTGCAATCATCGAGAACCAAGCAATCGCGTTCAAGCTTGCAGATATGGCTACCCAAATCGATGCCGCTCGCTTGCTCGTCCATCGTGCAGCTTGGATGGCTGCCCAGGGACACTCGTTTTCGCATGGTGAAGGTTCGATGTCGAAGCTCTATGCAGGCGAGGTAGCTGTCAAGGCAACCGAAGAGGCTATCCAAATTCTTGGCGGCTACGGATATGTCCGAGAGTACCCCGTAGAACGATGGCATCGCGACTCCAAGATCTACACCATCTTTGAGGGTACCTCGGAGATCCAGCGCTTGATAGTAGCGCGTGCGATCTCAGGGGTAAAGTTACGTTAGCGACTCATCCGAGAAAGTGTCTATGCCGGGCTACCCATCGGTAGCATCGGCTCGCAACTGCCTTGATCGGGCGACTGGCAAGAAGGCTACTTGCTCGCTTGCCGATACCACCCGCTAGGCGGAGCCACGCTATCACCGCGTCGATGCCGACGAACTCGCTACCCTCGAAGTTCAGCACGACCCCTGGGGCCTGGGTTGTCGATCCACGACCATCTAGAACGCTGATGTGCGGCGCTAGACGACAGGCGATGGCCCCGCTAGCTCTACACAGACGACAGGTGCCATCAATGGAGAGTGTAGGTCCAGTTAGAGACGTGCGCACCTGTATCCCGTTTGTTGGCTGTGATCGATCGTCACTAACAGGACTGGCGTCAGGCGGACTCTCTTCGCCATCTATATTTTGCCCAGGTATTGACGTGCGCACACATTCAGGCTACACGTCTATTAATCAACCATTCGCCGAACCGCGTCGATGAACCCACCGTTTAGGAAGAGCTCGCGATCGTGGCTGCGCCGTACCCTGCAAGACGATCACCCTACACTCGAGAAGGTGAGTCATAGACAACGGAATTCGCTTGGCAACACCGCCATCCTCTGGGGGACCTTACTCGTCGTTGGTGGACTCGTCTGGCTCGGTTTTGGATCAGTAGCTGAAGTTTCAGTCGGTCCAGGCGGCATAGTTAACCTTGCAAGAGTGGTCCAGGTCGGCAAGCAACATCCGCGAAAACTCAAGCTCTTCGACGCACAGTTGTCGGTCTCCTCACTCACCCCACTGCAGTTTCTCATTGGCCATCTGAACCCAAACCTCACGTTCGTCAGTCCGATACATAACCAAAGCAAGGGAGCAAGCAATACTGGATCGACCAACCTCCAAGCAGCACTCTCTGCCGCCGTAGCTGCCTATCGCTATCTAGGCATGCCGATCAAGCCAACTCGGGGGCTCCTTGTCCGCGATGTCCTTCCGCAATCCCCTGCAAAAGACGTAATTCATCCCGGAGACCTCATAACTGCAGTCAACGGACTACCGGTCTCAAATCTTCTTAACTTCGAGACTGCCCTTACCTCACGACCTCGCAACTCAACAGTGACCCTGACTCTCGATCGTCAAAACCCTGGACTCTCCCAAATCACACGTCGGCAGGTTCAGGTGCCCTTCAACGAGGGAAAGCTGGGTGTAATCATAACTACCGCTAGCTTGTACGAGCTGCCAACCGCTCTACATATAAGTATCCCCAAAGCGCTTGATGGCACAGAGGGCCTCGCCGAGGCTCTTGCGATCATCGATAGCACTCGTCATCTTCACCTTAAGCATTCGTTGTCTATCGGCATGATCGGACTCGTCAGTCCCGATGGCAAACTTAAGCCAGTATTTGGAATCGAACAAAGGGTCGCTGCGATGCGGGCTGGGCATCTACGCTATGTACTTGTGCCATTAGTACAGCGACAGAGCGCCGAGCAGGCTTCACACGGCACCATCGCCGTAATTGGGGTAACCTATCTCTCTCAGGCAGTGCAGGAAGTTGAGCGGCTCGCAAGGGCAGAGACTCCAAAGGAAGTAGTCCGATAGGAGGCAATCGTGTGGCGATCAGAGACTAACGGAGCACATGAGAGCTTCAGCGTCGTCAGAAAAGGTTATGACCGCGAGGCGGTCGACCGCCTCGTCGCTGACCTTAGAGCAGAACTTTTGCAATCCTCAGAACGAATCGCCAAATTAGAGGTTGAACTAGCTCAAGCTCGCCAAGCTTATGAAGCATTGCGCGAGGATACTCGGCTCGCTCTGTCCGATCCTGACAGGGCTAGCAAACTACTTGGGCAAGAGGCCTCCGAAGTCCTCAAAAGCGCTAACGATGCCGCTCTCGGGCTTCGGCGTAAAGCAGAATCAACTGCCAAGGATCTCGTCGAGCGTGCTCGTCGTGAAGCTGAAGAGATCACAAGGCAAGCAAAGTTGGCAGCAGAAAGCGAGCTGGAAGAGGGGCGACAAGTCGCGCGCGCGCATCTCGAAGAGGTTCGACAGCAGGGGCGCGAGATTCTAGCTATGGCCGACTCTACAGCCTCGAATACCGTTGAAGCCGCCAAGCGCGAGGGTCGTTCGCTCGTCTTCCGAGCTCGAGAGCATGCGGCAAACCTGACCCAACAGGCGGAGAACAGGGCGGCCCAGGTGCGTGAGGAGATCTCAGGGCTCGACCTTGAACGTCAACACCTGATAGGGATCCTTCGAAGCGCGCAGGATCTGGTTCGAACATCGCTAACATCGCTAGATACACGACCACTAATGCCTGCAGTGGCTGGTAGCTCTAACCATGACGCCAACCCAGCTGACGAAACGGGTACAACCGGCGAAACAGGTACAGCCAACGAAACAGGTAAGGAGCGTGCAACCCAAACTCACGAGACGACGCTGCAAGATCCGGTAGACACATCCGCTGACGAGATTGCATCTCCTCCCACCGCGGCTATTAGAAGCGACGAACAACCAGACAACCCTGGATCGATGCAACCCGAGATGACCTTTGCAGACGTAGCACGCCTAATCGAGCTCGCCGCCGAACAGACCGCTGCGCTAGAACTCGACGACCTTGACCAGGAATTCATGGAAGACGACACGACCGATTCGGTGGACGGAAATGCAGTTGAGCTGGATTACCAAGAAGGAAACACGCCCCAAGCACAGTCGATCACGGAGCCTGTCGATGGCAATTCTGTCGATGGCAATTCTGTCGATGGTGATGCATCGTCACCTGAGGCTACCACCAACACTCCATCCAGCGAATTAGAGGGCCCAACACTGCCGTCCGAGAATCTGCACTCTAGAGACCATGATCCAGACACTACTGAGTTTGACGACGAGATCGTGGTCGTCGAGCGCTACCGACAGTCAAGCACCGAACAAACACAAGCTGAGGACCCGAAGTCTCGCTTGCAACGCCTGGAGGCACTTTTTAGCGAGCTCCGCGATGAAAGCCCCCAACAACCTCTGACGTCCCAGACCAATACGGAGAAAGACGTCTCACAGGCACCCATATCCTCCAATACAGTTCACACCGAGATTCCGACAGTCGAGATGCCTGAGCCAAGCATGGAGACACTACAGAACCAAGAGACCGACCAGCTTGCTCAGAAAATTCGTTCCGCTCTTCGAGATCTTTTCGATCCCCGCAGCATCGATCTCTCCAGGAGAGTAAAGCGTATTACCCAAGATGATCTAAACCAGATTCTAGCAACGATACGATCCAGTGGGCGTGAGGGTGCCATCACGCTGATCGAGCAGATGGTCAACGATAGCCAGTCGCGCTCCGGTGATGTACGGTTACTCATTGCTCGTGTTGTCCACGCAGGCTCTGATTTCGCAGCCCTCCTCGGAGACCGAAGTCACGATCCAACGGGCGAACACTTCGACAAGATCGTGGAGGAGATCGCAATCGACCTCACCGATACCCTCGGCCAGGCAACCTTGGTAAGAGCACTTGACACGATCACGCAGGAGTCCGAACTCGGAGAGACGGAGCTCGTAGCTCGTACAAACGGGGTCTACCGCGAGGCTAGGCGCAAACTTGACGAGCTCATCAATGACAGCGCCTACCGTGCGTTCTGTCGAGGTTCTCGTCTCGTTCCCGGCGCAACCGGTTATCTTTGGGTCACCTCCTCATCCTCACAGCCATGTGCAGATTGTGAAGACAACTTGCTCGCAGGAATCAATCCCTTAACTGAGACGTTCCCTACAGGACATGAGAATCCGCCAGCACACCCAGGGTGCACATGCGTCATTGTTCCTGTCTTCGCCTAAGGTGTTGTAAATGCGCGTTCCACAAGATCTGACCCGCAACAGGCGCGGACCTTCTAAGGCACAGCTAATTCTCATCGGAGTCGTTGTTCTCCTCATCATACTCCTATTCTCACTCAAAGGTGTGGCGGTTTTCTATACCGACTTCTTGTGGTTCTCGAACTATCATCTCGACGCAATATGGAAGGGAGTTCTCCTAGCGAAGGTTGAACTATGGGTCGTATTTGCGGTTATCTTCGCGATTGCGTGCTATGTCTCGCTCACGATCGTCAATCACCAGCTACCTGCCATCACTCAACAGGATGATGACCTAATACAGCGCTACCGCGCCACCAACGAACGACATCCCAGGATTTCCAAGATTGCAATTACCGTCGTAGCTACTCTCGTTGTCGCCTCCCAGGCTCCGAGTGAATGGAAGAACTGGCTGCTCTTTAAGAACTATGTCGCCTTTCCATCCAAGGACCCACAGTTTCACATGAATGCCGGCTTCTTTGTGTTCCGGCTACCTTTCATACAGTTTTTAATCTCATGGAGTTTCCTTGCCGTTGCAGTCGTCTTCATTCTGACCATCGCAGTCGCCTATGTCAATGGATCCCTTCGTCTGCAAGGGCGTGGCACTCGGGCAACTTCCCATCTCAAGGCGCACATGTCCGTTCTTTTGGCAGTGATGGCTCTTATAAAGGCGGTTGGCTACTACTTCCAACGCTACCAGCTCGACATGTCGACGAGGGGGTACGTCGAAGGTGCGAGTTACACCGATGTACACGCTCAGCTCCCGGCGATCAACCTGCTTATCTTCATCTCGATCGTCGCTTGTGGGCTTTTCGTGTTCAACATCTACCGTCAAGGTTGGGTGCTCCCGGTTTTAGCACTCGGTCTATGGGCCTTCATCTCGATTGTGTTAGGTGCTATATATCCAGCCCTCATCGAGAAGTTCGTCGTAGCGCCGGCTCAGGAACAGAAAGAGGCCCCTTATATCGCTCGCAACATCACCGCTACTCGATATGCGATGGGGCTTAACTCGGTGGCGGCAGAGCCTTATAATGCCGGAGCGAACACCTCATCTTCGGTCGCTCTCACAAACACAAACGCACTGCAGTCGATTGCGCTTTGGGGTTCCACACAACCTCTACAGACGTTCGATAAGCTCCAAGATATTCGGTCGTACTACCAATTCAACTCGCTCTCTATAGAGACCTACAAGGTGCACGGAGTCACCACTCCGGTGATTGTTGGCGTGCGCCAGATAAACTCAAGCAACCTACCAGCTCAGTCTTGGGTTAATGAGCATCTCCAATTCACACACGGCTACGGGGCTGCTTTGGCAGAAGCTAACACCGTTTCCAACAGTGGAAACCCGGTGTTTGACATTGGCAACCTGCCTCCCGTCTCCAAGGGTGGGGTGCCCACCCTCAAGCAGCCGCAGGTGTACTACGGCGAAGATATGAGTGGCTACGTAATCGCGAACACCAAGCAGCCAGAGATCGACTATCAACTACGCTCGGGCGCCTCGGTCGAGACCCATTACCATTCGACCGGTGGGGTGCAGCTATCATCGATCATTAAGCGAGCCGCGTTCGCATTGCGCTTTGGCGACATCAATATCTTGGACTCATCGCTTCTAACCTCCAAATCGAGGATTATGTTCGAGCGAGGCATCGTCCAGCGCGCCCAGATGGCGATGCCATTCCTGAAATATGGATCCCACCCATACCCCGTCATAGCTAACGGGCGAGTCTACTGGGTGCTCAATGGCTACACCACAAGTGCAAACTACCCTTACGCACAATCCGCAAATACAAGCGCGGTTCCATCTGGGAGCCAATTAGCGAATGCAAACTACAACTACATCCGCAACTCCGTGAAGGTAGTAGTCGACGCCTATACCGGAGCTATGCACTTCTACGTGTCGGATCCATCGGATCCGATGATCCAGTCGTATGAAAAGGCATTCCCTCACATCTTCCAGCCGCTCTCTGCGATGAACTCACAGATCAAAGCACACCTTCGATATCCAAGTGACCTGCTGTCGGTACAAGCCCAGATGTACGGGCTCTATCACGTTACAAGCCCGTCGAACTTCTACTCGGCAGGCAACGCTTGGGAGGTATCAGCCAGCCCGGCTATCGGCCAGATCCCCTCGGGAACTAGCGGAGGTTTCGCCTCGCTCTCAAGCAGCAGCAACTCTCCAATGTTGCCCGTATACGAAATGATGCAGCTTCCAGGAACAACATCACCAAATCTAAGTCTTGTCGAGGCCTATGTCCCCTACTCGCCATCGGGTTCAACTCAAAATCTCACCGGCTTTCTCGTTGGTCAATCATCTCCATCGAATCCCTACCAGCTCACAACTCTCATCACACCCAATGGCCAACAGATCGATGGACCTAACCAGATCACGTCTCGCATGACATCGCAAACCGCGGTCTCTCAAGAGCTCACGCTTCTTGACCAACATGGATCAAATGTCGATTTTGGTTCGACCTCAGCTATCCCGTTGGGCCAGAATCTACTCTGGGTGACTCCTCTCTATGTATCTAGTACCTCAAACCCGATTCCTGAGATCAAGGAGATTGTCGCCGCCTATGGAACAAATATCGCCATCAGCCCGACAATAGCCGGAGACCTACAACAAATCTTTGGAGTTGTCCCTAATGGAGCCGAGGGAAGTCAGAAGATCGCGAGTTCGGTCCCAAACACCGTCGTCTCCTCACAGGCTTCGAGCATTATCTCGAAGGCGCAATCTCTCTACAAGAAAGCACAGATTGCACTCAAGTCTGGCAACCTATCACTTTATCAACAAGATATTAACCAAATTGGCTCGCTACTCAACCAAATTTCTACCAAGGTCACGTCATCATCGGTCAAGAAGTAGGACACCCTCCAGCTATACTGTAAGGAACAACGCGGGGTGGAGCAGCTAGGTAGCTCGTCGGGCTCATAACCCGAAGGTCGTAGGTTCAAATCCTACCCCCGCCACCACGGTCAAGGCCGGTGCGAAAGCACCGGCCCTTTTGCTGCCCCCACGAGAATCCCACTGGCCATCCAATGGATTCGGGCTCTTCAGATTTCGGCGGTAGGACTGTCGACAGCAACCCCCAGTTGGGCTTCACGGCGTAGAGGAGCAGCCCGATGAAAACAATCGACCTATTTGGCCCCAGTGCAGTTGAGGTATTTGGCCCCACCCTCAGTCGTGCATCATAACCTGGTTGGTCCTTGAGTTCGCACATATTGGAAGGGGTTATGACCGTCCGGGCTTCGGTGAAGACTCGTAACCTCGATGAGGGTCCTTTGGTCCACCTCCGGTACCTGTCAGACAGGTTTAGGCAAGGTTGCTTCGCGCCCGGCCCAATGTGAGCTCAGCTGAGTGTCACCAGTCGTGTACTACACCCAGAACCATTTGGTCCCTGTGAGCCAGCACGGCCAACCAATGTCACCGGACATCAGCAGAAAGCAGTGCCTGTGTTGAGCACACCAGGTACGTCAACTCTCAAGGTCTCTGAGGGCGACCGGTTCGTCACAATGTGGACACATCCCGCCGGGTCCAATCCGAGCGCAGAACAGATTGCAATCCGGACATCTGCGAATACCGAGGTAACGGCTCTCACAGCGTGGACACTCATACACGATCTCAATGCGTCGGGCACTGGGCTCAGAGCTGGGAGTACCCGAACTCTGGCGAGCCCGATAGGCCGCCTGGCGACAGCTATTTGAGTGAAACTTGCCTCGGCCAGAGGATTCGAAGGGAAGGCCACACCATGCA
>NZ_JXUW01000018.1 GCF_000949255.1 Ferrimicrobium acidiphilum DSM 19497
CCCCAGACCTAACTCCTCCGTGAAGTCTGGGACGTGCTCGGCCTCCAGAAACGCAGCAATACGGCTCCACATGCGCCGATAGTAACTGATCGTCCCCTCGGTGTAGTGCAGCCGATGTAGCTCCTGCTCCAAGGCAGTGGTCAATTGGGAAAATGATTCAGACATGAAGTGATTGCCTCCTCAATGGGTTAGCGGGATCGCGAAGATCCTCCACTCCATTTTGACCCACAGCGGCGTTATGCGAAGCTGATGTGCCCATGGATACACCTTGACATGGGAGTATGTCCGTCAACTTCGCATAATCGTCTACTTCACATAAGGCGGCATCCTGTCACCACTACTTGCCAATATCGCACTCTCGGTACTCGACGAACACTTCGCCGAAGTCTGGGAGCGCGATATGGGAACTCGTTCTCAAAGAGCTACGCGCCGGAAGCACAAGGAGGCCACATACCGACTCATTCGGTATGCGGATGACTTTGTTGTAATGGTGCATGGAACTAAGGAACATACCGAGGCCTTGCGAGCCGAGGTTGCGGTGGTACTCTCCCAGGTAGGTCTACGCCTATCACCGGAGAAGACGATGACCGTCCACATTGACGAGGGGTTTGACTTTCTCGGCTTTCGCATCCAGCGACAGACCAAGAGAGGATCAAACAAGGCATACGTCTATACCTGGCCGTCGAAGAAGTCGCTCTCCTCGATCAAAGCCAAGGTTAAGGAGTCATAAACAAATAACATGGTCAGTCATGTCCTCGGTAAGATGACATAGTTCCATTCACCGTGGAAGTCGTCGCGAGCAATTTGGATGGTAGCAAACTCCGCATCGGTGACCTTCCTGCCCGTTTGGTATTGACCAGAATCGATTTGAGCGCGAATCTTGAGTCCTTTGCTCGTTGTGGTTGCGGCTATCAAGTTGACGATAACCTCGTGGCTCACCAATGGTTGACCGCGCCAGTTCAGGGTGATGAAAGAGAACATACGGTGCTCGATCTTGTTCCACTTGGAAGTGCCTGGTGGAAAGTGGCTCACGCGGATGGTCAGATCCAGCTCATCGCTAAGTCGTTGTAGCTCTAGCTTCCACAGACGTACTCGGGAGCCGTTACTTCCACCCCCGTCGGCCATGATCATGAGCTCCTTTGCGCCAGGATAGGTCGCCTGGCCCATGGCAAACCACCAGCGGCGGATCGTCTCGACCGCAAAGCTTGACGTATCGTGATCGGTACCTACGCTGACCCAGCCGGAGTTGGATGCAAGATCATAGACACCATATGGATTGGCTCTTCCCAGTTCCTGGTTCACAAAGTCGTACACCTCGACAAGCTCTGGCTCTCCTTGTGGCCGCCACTCCTTGCCGTTGTTCTTATAGTGGCCTACCAACTCCTTCTTCTTTGTATCCACCGAGATCACCGGTTGTCCACTCGACAGTGCGGCGTCTGTTTTGTGGTTAATGTATTCGAACTGGGCATTGCGGTCTGGATGACCTCCACCCTCGAGGGTCTTGCGGTTGCCCTGGAGGCTGTATCCAAGATCCTTAAGCAAAACTCCGACCGAGACATGAGAGATCTTATGACCCTGCTCTCCTAACTCGCGTGCCAGTTGCATCAAGCTCTTACAAGTCCAGCGCAGTGGTGACTGCGGATCACCCCTCGTGACAGGCTCCACCAACCGCTCCAGATCTCCTACCAGCAAGGGGTCGATGTCCACCAGCTTCTTACGTCCCGCACCTGCTCGTCTGACGCGCCTGGTTCTATCGACGTCTACAGGTGGAGCTGAGTTCAGTTCCTTAATGCCGGCCAATATAGACCCTCGGGCCACCCCAGTAGCTTCAGCAACACGCTTTACTCCGCCATGACCGAGTACTTTGGCCTCCGCTGCTGCGAACAGTCGCCTTTGACGTTCGTCGCAGAACCCTTCAAGAGCCTTGTAGCGAGCGGTGATCAACGCATCTGCATCCATCAGCCAAGTCTAGCTCGTAAGTACTAATAGTGCAAGTAATTGTTTTATGCCTCCTAAGGCGATTACCAAACAGGGAACGAATAACCCGCTCTCTAGTCTCTTGCGCCAGATTAATGGTGTTCTGAGGGGCTGGACAAACTACTTCCGACATGGCGTATCCAAAGATAGCTTCGCCTACCTACACCAGTACACCTGGCTAAGGGTAGTGCACTGGCTACGGCGGAAATATCGCCGTGCGAACTGGGGGTGGTTGCGACGGCATTACCTGGCCAACGCCTGGATGCCCGAGCAAGACGGTGAAGTACTCTTTGACTGCAGGTCAGTCCAAGTGACCCGTTACCGCTATCGTGGTGCGGCAATCCCTTCACCGTGGGCGGGGATAGAGGAGAAGGCATCTTAGCCAGATGGCATGGGTTCGGGGAGAGCCGGATGCGGTGGAAGTCGCAAGTCCGGTTCGGAGGGCGGACCAGAGAAACCCACCAGCGGAAACGTTGGCAGGGCGCTCTGGTTCGACCCTACTTGGGAACCGAGGCCCTAGAGGAGGTACGAAAGGATCTTTGGCGGGAGATGAGAAAGCTTCCCTCTCCTACCTTTGCCCGTAAGTTCGCCGGGGCAAGGTGGGCACTGTTGAAGAATCCAGGAACCCTAACCAAGCGTCAAGGACTAGCCCTCTTAGCCATCAAACAACGAGGAGGAGCCCTATGGCAAGCTTATGAGATGAAGGAGTCCTTACGGGCGATCTTTGCTGGTGACCTCGAGATCGACGAGGTGAATGAGATGCTCGATCACTGGTGTCAGCGAGCTTCGCGTTCGAGACTACCGAGTTTCATCCGACTCTCAAAGACCATCCGAACTCATCGAGACGGGATACTTGCCTCCGCCATACTTGGGGTATCCAATGGAAGGGTCGAGGGACTCAACACCAAAGTCCGCTCCATCATTGCCCGCTCGTATGGGTTTCACTCCGCCAAGGCTACCCTGGCCCTGGTGATGCTAGCTTGTGGACCGATTGACTTGAAGTTACCCTATGAAAGGGCGAGTTTATCCACATGAATGTCAATAGAGCCGGATATAGGACGCCACCAAATCAATCTATCAGGGAATGGTGGATCCCTCCAACTCAACGGTACGTCCAGTCTTGGACCACGATCTGACACCCTTGATCATCCTCACGAGAGCTGCCCAAGCGGAGATATAGCCGATATAATTCCACAACAGCATTAGATGACCCATCAGAATCGCCTTGGGCAAAGAAATCGACCTCGTTCGCCGATAATAAATAAGACCGATAAGAATATTTGGAAGGAAAGAAAACACGTACCAGAACAACAAGTATCCCATCTCCCAAACAGGCGAACCCACGTGCAGATTCAATATGCTTTTGCCAGCACCAAAGGCAAGCTCATAAAACACCCACTGCTGAATGATTGACCACGGCAGCACTATAACCCAGGGCACCAACAGATACGTGGTTACCTCAATAACTGCACTTTGGGAAACATTGGGTGACGACCAAACCTCTTTCATTCGGTTCATGCAAGTCATATGGCCTTGATACCAGCGAATACGCTGCCTAACCAGTGGTCGATAGCGCTCTACGGCCTGCTGATCCACGTATGCATCAACAGAGGTAGTGGCTTTCCAACCCTGACAGACAAGTCGCAGACCTATGTCTAAATCCTCCGTCAAGGAACTCGTCCAAGGTTCGCCTGGGAGACTCGCCAAGGCCGATAGCCGCGTAAATTGGCCATTGCCGCCCAAACTAACCGTCCCCGACCGGACGCGACTGAACTGCGACATTGCAGAAATCATCCAAAACTCAATATCCTGGAATCTCCCTATAAGCTTCTCTCGATTGCGGATCCGAACGACATATTGCACTGATCCAACTTTGGGATCTTCGGCAAAACACTGAAGTGCCGGTCTCCCGGCGGCCGGACTCAGTCTTCCGTCTGCATCCATCACGCCTATAATGACGCTAGCGGGATCAAATCCCATATCGTAGATATACCGCCCAATGCATTCGTAACCAGCGTTCAGCGCAGCCCCTTTGCCTTTCCGAGCGTTTGGTGGTCGACGTCTCAAGATGGTAAGGCGACTTTCAGCCTGGGCGTCAATAGCGGCTTGCTTCGCACGTTTGCTAGTTAAATCCTCCGAGCCATCATCAATGACGAGAACCCTTACAAAAGGATCTAGAAGCAGATGCCGCACCGTCGCCTCGATAACGGCCTCCTCGTTCAAAGCCGGCACGAGGTAGAACAGATTTAACGCTGGCTTGACAGCCAAATCGTATTTCGGGGCACCCGGATCCAAAAGCTCTTGCTGGTTCAGCCTCCTTGCGCCGAGACGTTTGTGCGCCCGCATCCCGGCAACAATCGAGTATATAAAATAAGGCAAAGCCACAGCCAGGATAATCTCCGATGCCGTTATGAAGACGATGTTAATCATCCAGCCTCCACCAGCTCAACCTGCTGGGTTTCACCTCGTTTACCCGTGCCGTGCAAGACAACCAGTGCGTACATAATGCCAGCTACAACAGTACTGAAGATCGTGAGAAATGTCCCAAGGTAGGTATGAGCGATCGGAAAGCCCACCTTTACTCCATACTGAGCGACAAAGAGTCCAATCATCCCAAGACGAAGAATATTAAAGAGTAACAGAATAGCGCTCGCCAACACTGCAGCGGAAAGGACACGTCGCACTGGAATCGGTCTGACCATTGCAAGGAAGGCAGTGATCAACAAGACCCCTATCACTAGGTAACCGACGCTGCACTCAGCTGTCACCGCAAAAATACCGACTACAATTCCTTGGCCACTAACCAGATAAATTAAACCACCCGAGCGGCTGTAAGCTGAATGACCCGTCAAAATCCCTATAAAATGCCCCCCAAGATTTGCCTCCATCTGCCGCCATGTGCCCTCATGGACCGCCAACACAAGCACTGCCGCGACAAGCACTAAACTAATCACATATCTCGATAACTTGCTCGTAACAGCTCGCGAAAGCACGTCAGGGAGCAGCCCCCCACGCGCACCCGAATTCACGTCCCAGCCTCCACTCCTGCAGCACATGTATTAACGTTCATTTTAGCCGCACAAAATCACACATGTACATTTTCCCCTTCAGTTTTCGCCGAAACACGAACGCAATCCCGATTCTCCATCATGGCTCATCCGCCGCAGTATGCGTTCCCGGGCAATAGCGGGACCTGGCACGATGCGATCCCTATGATCCAAACAACTTATCCAACGCTTTTACACGCGAGCAGTCTCATGCTTTCTTGCATCGTTCCACACCGTGCTCTCTGCATCCTGGTTAACAGTCCACACTTCAGTTAATGCCACGATCGTTTTATAGTGCTGACGGTCAACTACGGCAACAGCGCATCGCGTATTACCAACAAGAACGCCAACCGATAGGACCAGATGTATCCGCAGATTTAAGTGTTTTTCGACTCGCCACTCGTCACTGTCTAGAACTTACACGTCCTTCTACACAACTATATAGCCTTTCCGAACGGTAATCGGATAGTAGGGGTCTAATTCGCGTCGGCATCTATCTGTTTGCACTCCCAAGAAAGTGAGGGCCGATAAATAGCAACAAAGGGGATTGATTGAGAACAGAGGAACACGGCTAATGGTCCCGCTACCCAACATCTGGCGGCTGCTCAGGGTCCAGATTGGAAAGGGACTTCTTCAACACGCTCCCAGTGCCCCCATCAGAGTTGGCCGTGAATCGGGGAATGTTCAATACTTGGCCTTGTTGAGCCCGTTGTACATCCACTCTCCTGGAGGAGGCAATGACAGTTGCAGAGCAGATGTCGAAGGTGAAACAAACGGTACTCCGTTCAGAGGAGACCAAGAAGAATACCGGTCGCAGCCCCAGCTCTATTGTCACGTGTTGAGCCAAGGGGGCAAGGAGCTCGTCTCTGGAAAGCAGTTGTTTGCCTCGTAATCCCACGCACAGTAGCGACTGCGCATAGCCATGACGAGCACGTTCGCGTGCTGCGCAGTCGACGCTCTTGGGAGTCGAGTTGTTTGACACCAGCTTCCCATGGTCATGGCCAAACGAAGTGCACCCATCGTTGAGGTAACGAGAACAAGATAGCCCTCGTGCGCTTGACACGCGTCGGGCTTCGCGAGAAGCGGTGATGGATGATCTAGATATCTCGCCTTCACGGTCTCACAATGGGTAAGGAGACTCTCCAATGTCCAAAGCCTTCTAGTTCCAAAGAAACATAGCGATGAAAAGATTGCTTTGGGGTGATCAAACTCACCACCACGACCGATCCAGCTGATTCATCAACCAATACCAAGGCCGCCGAGGTCTTCAGTCTCTCCTCCGGCGGAAGTAGCTGGCGTACCTTTGGCCTCAACCCCCACGTGATTGGGGCCCTTGCGCATATCCAAAGAACCAGAGTTCACTCAAGAAGGTAAAAGACGTCACAGGTGTCTATCTGAATCCGCCAGATACAGCTATCGTCCTCAGTGTTGATGAGAAGACTAGAGGTACAAGCCCTGAACCGCACCCAACGCAACCAGTTACGAGTATGGGCCTGACCTCACCTATGTCGGGCTACTTCATTACAAACGCAGGTGGCATCGGCAACCATCATGTGCGTCCTCGGTGTCGCCTCTTCGCAAGGTCATGCCAAGATTACGGTCGTCCTACTAGCGGTAGAGTTCGTTATCAAGTGTGTACCAGTTGAACAGGGGTTCACATTCACAACGTCCACGAGAACTATGTGAACCTATAGAACCAAAATAGTCCGTACGTGATTCCGGACACACTCACTCTTTCAAACTTTGCATCACACCGACGTATCTATCGCAGATCTTTCAAGTGCAGCGTTGGTTCTTGAGTCCTTATCAAGTGCCTACAACACGGCCTCCACTACAGTGTGACCGAACTCATCAGAGCGATTGCCAAGTGGCCAAAACTATGGCTTGAGAACCCCAAACCCCGTCAACGAGCAAGAGCACCGAGGAGATCTTCGTCTCCATGCACAATTACCTGGAATCTAATATTCTTCGGCCGAATTCTGATGAGGACTACTGGGGCCATTCGAAAACAGTTCCGACCACATACGTACGCGTTTCACGGCAACGATAACCACCGAAGCACCATCATCCCACTATTTCGAGCCATTTCAATCCCACTTCCTACAGAAACCTGGATTCGTGGCCGATATTTTCACTGTGCCATACTTTTCTACCCATTAACGAGGATTCATGAAGCTAAACAAGACATCACCACATCGCTCAGCTCTACACAGCTATGCAGCAGCACTCAGTGTGCTCGGATTGACCGCCGGTGCTATAGCCGTTTCAACAAACATCCAAGCACAAACGAGAACGAATCTTAACGCCGTTCAACCGACTACCGAAGGCCAACTCACGAGTCTGCACACGACGTCCCGAAGCACCACAAACGTAGCTGTGCATCATCCAGTCACGGGCACACCACTCGTTGAAGTAGCACCTGTTAAAGTTGCACCCGCACACGCCACCACAACAGCCATCCAACAGTCAACCTCTTCAACACACCCTGCGAACGGGGCTTCCCCAGCAGCCGCAATCAACACCGGTCAAGGTCTCTTCCTTCAAGTATCCTCTCTATCGCCTACTTACTCAGTTGCAGACGTGGCGCACTGGATGGCCCAGGTTTGTAGCACTGGGAAAAGCACCGCTGGTTCAACGCTGGTATTGCAAGACATCGTGAATGCCTCTGGGCAATTTAATACTCCTTACCTAAACGCCATCGTGCCGTACCTACCGGGGTACAGCACTTGCTTCTCGCAGGTCTTCATAGGAACCGCTGGGATCAACTACAACGGACCGGGCACCCTCTATCAGCAAGGTGTGCAGAATACGAGCGTGCAAAGTGATTATCTCAACCAATCTGCTACTTTAGCGAAACAATTCCTCGCGCACTACCCGCGCGTGCGACCTAACTGGTACTTAACCCTTGAGGCTAATCTCAACTACCTTGATCAACCAGCAGTAGCAACTGCCTACTCGTCGATACTAACGAATCAGATTCGTTACCTGCAAAGTCTCACTCCGAACGCCTCTTTCCTGTGGTCCCCCGGATTCTGGTACACCTACACTGGCTACTCATCCAATACCTACGGAATGGGCCTCCTTAATCAAGGTCTAGCCGGGCTATTCAGCAACCTAACAGCAGCCACACACCAACCCGTAATCGTAGATCTGCAGGATGAGATTGGAACGACAAACTGTTGGGGCTCTGGCGCAATGACACCTTTAGACGCAGTCGACTGGGAGCACTACCTAACCACAATTCCCAATCATCCAGCCATTGAGATGAACACTACTCTCTTCCAGACATCATGCAGCACTGGTGGAGCTATGCCACTCTCGGCCAACCAAGTTAGCACGACAGAAAGCTATTATCAGTCGAACAATGTAAAACTCGGCCCAGCCTACGAGATGCGATATTGGCTCCAACAACACGGAATGTCACTAACCACACAGTCTTAGAGCAACTCAAGAGCGGTCGATTTGCCTTGATAGACACGATAACGGGAATACCAGTCACAACTACATCTCATCACAGCGGCCGGTAAATAATCCGGATAGGCCCCATGAACATGTAAAACAAACGCCATGGAAATCCGTGTGTAGGTAGCAGCAAGCGGAGCGCGATCACAACGATCGCACTCCGCCTCCATTATATAGAACAGTCAAACCCAAGAAGTCAACAGGCTCAAGCTCAGCATCGACCGCTAACTATGAACATCACTCTCAACTCGGTGTAGGCGCCGACCTCGCCACAGCAAAGCACCCGTAAGCACAAGGATCAGGCCTACAGCCACAAACCATCCGATATCAAGACCTGTGAAGGCAAGCGCAGCTGCGCCGGTTGCCACACCACCAGCAAGTGTGCTCTTTGCAATGTCAGGGTACACAAGGCCACCCGCCCCTCACTCCTGAGCCGAGTTGCGAGCCAATTGACGGCGTCGAATCACGACGGCAGCGGTTGCGGCACTGGCAATACCAATCACACCGACGATCTCCAACCCATCGTTACCGAACAGTGGAGCAATAGGTGACCCAAGCGGTGTTGGTGGATCGATCCACGCATGACCTGTCACCGACTGATTGCTAGTAGCCCCAGTTGGTACGTTATACCACAATTTAATTTCCTTGCTACTGCTGGTACTCACTTCGCCTGTAAAGTAACCTCCAGTAACCGAAGCGTTACTTCCTACCGAAGAAGACGGAACTTGAATTGTAACAGACTTAGCATTGCTGGCTCCCTTACCGGTAAGAGTTATGGGCTTGACGTATATCTTTACCGCCGCCGACACCCCCTGTAAATGCAGCACCACATACCCGTTCACCGATGTCGACAGCGACTTACTGCCAGAGTAGGTTTGCCAAACCGTGAAGGTGATAAAGTCTCCCCCAGTCACTTGTCCATTCGCATTAGTAGCACAAATAAGTACCCTATTGCCTAACGGATTATCATGATCCCCTGCCGTCGAGTGATCGCTAGCAACATAACCGTTATGAACCACCGTCCCGCTTGAATTGGTGCATGATACAGTATTGCCTGTACTATGGCCTGTACTATGGCCTGTATCGCCGGCAAAGGCCGTCTGCGAAAATGCAAGGGTACCTCCGACTGCCCCAGCGACACCCAAGACACCAATCCCCGCGACCCGGCCAGCACTCCTGGCCCTACTCCTTAAATGTCCACGCATGCGCACTAGCCACTCCCATCACTCGCCACACTCGCGCCATTCATTAATGACACGATCCCGATTATAACCATGTGATACTGACTGAAGTAACATTTTTGGGAATCTTTTCAATATATAGTTAAAGTTTTCTGCATTTCTAGCCGATACGCCACGCCGCGCAACATAATGACCACTCAAACGCATAAACGAGTAACGATTCGCCCATGACCATTAAGCCACATCTCTTCTCAGCACAGGACATCTAAGGTGCTATTGATAGAAATCCAGATCCCCAGTGCCCCCATCAGAGTTGGCCGTGAATCGGGGAATGTTCAATACTTGGCCTTGTTGAGCCCGTTGTACATCCACTCTCCTGGAGGAGGCAATGACAGTTGCAGAGCAGATGTCGAAGGTGAAACAAACGGTACTCCGTTCAGAGGAGACCAAGAAGAATACCGGTCGCAGCCCCAGCTCTATTGTCACGTGTTGAGCCAAGGGGGCAAGGAGCTCGTCTCTGGAAAGCAGTTGTTTGCCTCGTAATCCCACGCACAGTAGCGACTGCGCATAGCCATGACGAGCACGTTCGCGTGCTGCGCAGTCGACGCTCTTGGGAGTCGAGTTGTTTGACACCAGCTTCCCATGGTCATGGCCAAACGAAGTGCACCCATCGTTGAGGTAACGAGAACAAGATAGCCCTCGTGCGCTTGACACGCGTCGGGCTTCGCGAGAAGCGGTGATGGATGATCTAGATATCTCGCCTTCACGGTCTCACAATGGGTAAGGAGACTCTCCAATGTCCAAAGCCTTCTAGTTCCAAAGAAACATAGCGATGAAAAGATTGCTTTGGGGTGATCAAACTCACCACCACGACCGATCCAGCTGATTCATCAACCAATACCAAGGCCGCCGAGGTCTTCAGTCTCTCCTCCGGCGGAAGTAGCTGGCGTACCTTTGGCCTCAACCCCCACGTGATTGGGGCCCTTGCGCATATCCAAAGAACCAGAGTTCACTCAAGAAGGTAAAAGACGTCACAGGTGTCTATCTGAATCCGCCAGATACAGCTATCGTCCTCAGTGTTGATGAGAAGACTAGAGGTACAAGCCCTGAACCGCACCCAACGCAACCAGTTACGAGTATGGGCCTGACCTCACCTATGTCGGGCTACTTCATTACAAACGCAGGTGGCATCGGCAACCATCATGTGCGTCCTCGGTGTCGCCTCTTCGCAAGGTCATGCCAAGATTACGGTCGTCCTACTAGCGGTAGAGTTCATTTCAGTTCTTAGGGAACATCTGCAAACACTCAGATTCATAGCCTAGGCGACAATATGAACCGCCCCGGGTTTTACGGAGACCCGGTTATCTGTCAATCAAGTGATTGCCAGACTTCCTTTGTGCATAGTAGAGAGCTTCGTATTCGACTGGCGACATCATTCCAATCGAGGAGTGAAGCCGCCTGTTGTTGAACCAATCCACCCACTTGCAGGTCTCCCATTCGACAGCGATCTCATCGTCGCAGATACCAATGGCATGAATCAACTCCGTCTTGTATAAGCCGTTCAAACTCTTAAGCGAGCGTTATCATAACTATCACCCGTAGTTCCGACTGAAGGTCGGATGTCAGCGGCCAGAAGAGTCGCTTCAGTAGGCCACAGAGAGATACTCCGACGCCTCGATCGCTGTGATGAATGAGATCCTCGGTATCTGGCCTTGCCGCCATAGCCATTGCTAGCGCGTCGGTAGCTAGGTCACTCTTTAGGGAGTTGGCCACCTTCCAACCGACGATCATCCTAGAGAAGACATCGATGATGGGGGCCACATAAGCCCACCCAGCTCTTGTCTTGACATATGTGATGTCGGCACACCCAACTAGTTCAAGGGAGCTCATTTGGTTCCCACGATACGAAGTGTCGCTTGATAAGGTCCTTGGGCCTCTCTAGTGATTCATCTCCAAATGGTGGTGATAACGATCCCTTTACCCCGAGTGGCACCCTTAATGCCCAGTTCACGCATGAGTCTCTCGACTTCTGCAGCGAGCCACTTCGTTGCCAGCTCTGTTCAGTACCACCCAAAGCTTCTTGGCTCCATAGACGCTGTAGTTGGCCTCGTACGTCTCAGTTATGAGAACTTTGAGCTCTTCGTCTCGGAGGGTTCTATTTGAGGATTCTCGTCGCTTGTAGTCATAGTACGTAGAGGAGGCGAAGTGCAACACTGTACAGATCGGCTGGACCCTCCACTTGTCCCTATTCGCGTCGATGAACGCCACTACTTGTTTCGTTTGGTTCCTGGTTGACCGTCCAGCTCGGTCGCGAAGAAAATCGATACCGCTCTCAGGATCTCGTTCGCTCGCTTTAACTCAGCGTTCTCGCGTTCGAGTTGGCGCACCCGTTCCTTGGCCTCACTCGTTACCCCCTCGCGGTCCCCTGTGTCGATCTCGGTTTGGCGCACCCAGATCCGTAAGGTCTCTGGGGTCATGCCGAGCTTGTTGGCTACCGATTGAATCGCTGCCCACTGCGAAGGGTATTCCCCTCGGTGGTCTACAACCATACGAATAGCCCTATCCCTTACCTCTGGCGAGTAACGCTTCACCTGTGCCATAGTAACTCCATCCTCTCAAGAGTAGGAGTCTCCAAGAAACCCGGGGTTATTCAATACCCTTCCCTGGAGAGACAGATCCCGCGCTCAAATTCGCATCTCCAAGGTGGCGGAAAGGAAAACATGACCGAGAATCCTCCTGTGGCATACTGCCATCTCGACCATCTCTGTACATCGGCACACGATACCATCGAAATAGGTGCACATTTCGCTCATTTCGGACACCGAATCCGGAGTTTTCGGACAGTCTCGGACGGGGAGCCATCGGGTGCCACGCCTAACCCCTACCTCACCTCCTTTCTGGTGACTGTTCTTGGTCGGTGACCCATCGTTCTCATCTTAGGTGTTGGACCTCTTCTCATCCCTGTACGTCGGTCGAGGTGACTACTTTGCGCATCGATTCTCCGTTCAGTTCGATGCGGTGAAGGTTCGTTGTAAGGCGGTCAAGAAGAGCGTCAGCGATCGTCGGGTCACCAATGCTTGCGTACCAGTTGGCAACTGGGAGTTGTGAGGTAAGGATCGTTGAGCGAAGTCCATGACGATCCTCGATCACCTCTAAGGTGTCACTGGCAGCATCTGGGTTGACGGGTCGAATGAGAAAGTCATCAAGTATCAACACCTCCACCTTGGACCAGGCATTCATGAGACGTGCCAGTCTCGGAATCACCGCGGGCGATGGTGAGTTCTTCGAGCATTCGCGGATAGCGCAGATAGAGAGCCGAGTGCCCCTGACGGATGGCCGCATGCCCAAGGGCACACGCCACATAGGTCTTACCCACTCCCGTGGGTCCAAGAACGGCTACTTGGTCGTGGTTGCGTACCCAGTTCGCGCTTGCCAAGGACAGCACCTGGGAACGGTCAAGACCCCGTGAGGCTCGAAAGTCAAGGGACTCTATGCTTGCCCCGGAGCGTAACTTGGCTGCCCGCAGGAGTCGTTCCATCCGACGCTCATCTCGGTAGCTGATCTCGGCAGTCACGAGATGGCTAAGACGTTCGTCAAATCCCAGGGTGAGAAACTCAGATGAACGCGACTGTTGTTCTAGAGCGTCGATCATTCCTTCGAGTCGGAGACGCCCTAAGGCTTCAATGGTATGATTGGTCATGGTATTTCCTTTCTTGGTTGGTTACTGGTAGTAGTCGGAACCACGAAGGTTCTCATGGGTAGGTCCGGGTTGCGAGGGAGGTGTTTCACCTGGTGGTGGTGCACTATCGAGTCCGTTCTTTAGAATCGAGGCCACACTGCGATAGGAGTAGGACCCAAGGGAAAGAGCGCGACTACAGGCTGCCTCGAGACGCTCTGGTGAGTACGTCTTTGCAAGACTCATGATGCCAAGACAGCTCCGGTATCCCTGTTCTGGGTGTGGACGGCGCTCGAGTACTCCCTCAACCAGGGCTCCCGTCATTGGACCGGTGGTCTTGGCCCAGTTGATAATGCGTGAGGGGCTCCATTCGAGGTGAGCCCGGTGAGAGGCTGGCATGTGCGAGGGGTCCGTGGTAAAGCCGTAACGGACACTACTGCGTGGGTGGAGAGCCACTCTGACCCCCTTGGCAAAGATCTGCACACTCTTCTCTGATAGTCGTACCTCGACGTGGGTGCCTACCAGGCGGTAGGGTACCGAATAGTAGTGACGGTCAGCGCTCACGATGATGTGATAGTCAATGCTGACCTTGGCTCGCCTCCAGGTAGCAAACTCATAGGGAGTAGCTGGTAGCGGGCGCAGATGGTCACGTTCAATCGTCTCAAACAACTCCTGACGTGAGGTACCAAGGGATTTGGTAACCCGGTGGTTAAGATCCCAGGTGAGCTTTACGATCTCTGCGTTGGCCTCTGCGAGACTATGGAAGTGACGGTTGCGTAGCCGTGCGAGAATCCAGCGTTCAACCACAAGAACTGCCACCTCAACTTTGGGTTTATCGTCGACTATCAACTGCTCGAGGGAGCGGCGATCCGCAACG
This sequence comes from Ferrimicrobium acidiphilum DSM 19497, assembly GCF_000949255.1. Lineage (NCBI taxonomy): Bacteria > Bacillati > Actinomycetota > Acidimicrobiia > Acidimicrobiales > Acidimicrobiaceae > Ferrimicrobium > Ferrimicrobium acidiphilum. Next base: position 14,221 of record NZ_JXUW01000018.1, read on the forward strand.
ATTCCGTATCACCCACCCGTTCCACCCCAAGAAGGGTCAAGAGTACGAGTTAGTCGGCTTTGCCCACACCTGGGGGGAGTACCGGGTGTTCTTTCGCCTGCCAGGTGACCTGCGTACGCAGTCAGTTCCCGCTGATTGGACCGATGTTGAAGAACCAGATGCCTTCGTCACCTGTTCTGCACAACGGTCATTGTTCCGACCCAAAGATCTGCTCGAACTCGCTGATCTCTTAGAGGTCCTAGAACATCAGAGTGTAAGGACAACTACGCCGAATGTGTAAGGATGATTTCGCCAGTGAGTTCATAGATAGCTATCACGATCAGCTGACAACTGCAGAACTACCAGCTATCCTTGACTTTGGCCAAATCGTGCGGCATAATAGTCCTTACAGGACTACCCTTCAGGAGGAGGTATCATGACACAAGAGCACCAAGACCCCAAAGAGGAGTCACTACGCAGAGCACGGGTGTTGAACCCAAGACCCGAGGCGGTTCGTGCGCCCGAGTTTGTTGCTTCGGAATTCTTTGACGCTCGGGATCTTCTTCAGGTGAAGTACGAGATGTTAAGGAGGGTCACGCACGAGGGAGCTACCATTAGCGAGGCAGCAAGCACCTTTGGCTTCTCGAGACCCTCGTTCTATGAGGCTCGGAGTGCCTATGAGGAGGGAGGGATCCCTGGACTCTTGCCCAAGAAACCAGGACCCAGGCGAGCCCACAAGCTCTCCGAGGAGGTCATCGAGCGACTCATCTTAGCCAAAGAGGCCAATCCATCGCTCTCATCAGCGGACCTCGCTCAACTCGCTAGGGACGACTTCGGTCTTCGCGTACACCCACGAAGTGTTGAACGAGCGCTTGCGCGCTACCCAAAAGACCACCAGGAGCCGACCCTATGAGTACTCGATCTAAAGATGAGTTCGCATCTGCCTATGAGACATTGCGCGCGAGGGTGACCGAGGTGGGGTTCCCTGGGGCTCCGCTCGGCCTCAATCTGTTGCTTAACCAGGGTCTTAGTACCTGGATGCGGACGTTACCCGTAACTGGGTTGGAACTTCCCCCACTTGGGCCGGCGACCAACGGTGATCGTGAGATGGGAGACAACCTTGAGCTCGTGCACGTACTAGCTGCGATGGCGCTTGCGAACACCTGCCACCTGGAGGCATCGTGAACCTCGAGGCTACATCCAAGATCACCACCTCGCATCTCTCCCGAGCGGCCTACCTCTATGTCCGTCAGTCAACACTACGCCAGGTGATGGAGAACACCGAATCAACCAAGCGCCAGTACGCACTGCGCGAACGAGCGATGCAGATGGGATGGCAACCAGACCAGGTCGTGGTCATCGACTCCGATCTTGGACGTTCAGGGGCCGACTCAGATCGGGTTGGCTTTCAACGCATGGTCGCAGCCGTTGGCATGGGCGAGGTAGGAGTTGTCATTGGACTCGAGGTCTCTCGTCTTGCCCGTAGCTCCTCAGATTGGCACCGTCTCTTGGAGATCTGCGCCCTGAGCGATACGCTGATTCTTGACGAGGATGGTCTCTATGACCCCGCTCACTTCAACGACCGATTGGTCCTTGGCATGAAGGGAACCATGTCAGAGGCTGAACTCCATGTCATTCGGTCTCGATTGGTCGGCGGCCAACAGGCAAAGGCGCGTCGGGGCGAACTCAAGGTTCATCTACCGATCGGTCTCGTCTATGACGCTACCGACAAGATCGTTCTTGACCCGGACCTCTCGGTCCAGGGGGCCATTCGGGAGTTCTTTGCGACCTTTGTGAGAACGGGATCGGCAACGGCGACGGTGCGTAGCTTTCACCAACGAGGTCTCCTCTTCCCTCGTCGACTCTCTACCGGTGAGCTTGCCTGGGGATCCTTGGTGCTCCACCGGGCTCTACAGATCCTGAAGAACCCCTGTTATACAGGTGCTTATGTCTATGGGCGCACCAAGATGACAAAGACGCTCCCTGACCTAAAGGCCAAGCAACGATGCCTGCCCCAAGACCAGTGGCAGACCCTCATCCTTGACCAACACCCTGGTTACATCACCTGGGCAGAGTACGAGGCAAACATCGCCAAGCTCAAAGCCAACGCAGCCGCCTATGGGCTAGATCGTAGGGCTGGCCCGCCCAGGGAAGGGCCAGCTCTCCTCCAGGGACTTGTCATCTGTGGGCGCTGTGGTATGAGAATGACGGTCAGTTACCATACCCGACACGGTAAGTCGGTACCTCTGTACCGCTGTCAGCGCAAGGGCATCGAAGAGGCGGAACCGATCTGTCAATCCATCAACGGTGCGGCAATCGATCGCAGCATTGCCGAACTACTGGTGAACGCAGTGACTCCGCTCGCGCTAGCGGTCACCCTTCAGGTACAGGACGAACTCGCGAACCAGGCGGCCGACACTGACCGCATGCGCTACCAACAGGTGGAGCGTGCCCGTTACGAGGCCGAACTCGCTCAGCGTCGCTATCTCCATGTCGATCCAGGGAACCGTCTTGTCGCGGCGACCTTGGAGGCTGAGTGGAATGCAAAGCTCAACGCCCTTGTGCAGGCCCAAGACGACTACGAACGCCAACGAGAGGCCGATGTACTCTTCGATGAGGCAAAACGACAGCGAATTCTTGGGCTAGCCGCCGACTTTCCCCGACTCTTTAGGGACCCTGAAACCCCTGCACAGCTGCGCAAACGCATGATACGACTCCTCATTGAGGACGTAACTCTCCTCAAGGAAGATGAGGTCACCCTCCATGTCCGCTTCCGTGGTGGTCGTACCCAGAGCCTCACCATTGCTCGCCCTAAGTCCGCGGCCGAACTCGCCAAGCTCGATCCAACCATCGTGAGTGAGGTTGACCGACTGATGGAGGATAACACGGACGCAGAGATTGCTAGCGCACTCAATGCCCGCGGCTATCAGCCACCTCTTGGGGCTCAGTTCACTGTCTCCATTATCGCCAAGATCCGCACCGCCTATGGACTTGAATCTCGCTTTAATCGTCTCCGCAACAAAGGGATGTTGACCCTTGACGAGATGGCCCAAGCCCTTGGTGTGCATCCAAGTACCGTGAACAAGCACGCGAGACGTGGTTGGCTTGTCTCGGTGGCCTACAACGGCAAACAACGGCTCTATGCACCCTTACCCCCGGTTGAACCAACGATCCCTTGTGCACGATGCCAAAAGCCCACTCCAGAGCGCACGCGAGGTCAACGACGCAGGTACTGCAGTGCTACCTGTCGGACAAGTGACTACGCTGCTAGGCGGAGAGAATCTGGCTGGGTCCGACCCAGGCGCGAGAGATGAACCTGAACCGCCCCGGTTTTTATGGAGACTCCTAACCTTGAGAGGATGGAGTTATGGGAACAGCAAAGAGATGCTCGCTGTGAGGTGAGGGCGAGAGCCATTCGCATGGTTGTCGATCACTCAAGGCGAGTACCCATCGCAATGGGCCCCAATTCAGTCGGTAACGTCAAAGCTTGCACATGACGCGAGAGACACTTTAACACTGGGTCCGCAGGGCGCAAGATCGACACCGGAGCTCGTGCTGGGATCGCAGATGCGTGAGCTCGAACGTGAGAACGAAGAGCTCTGGACGAGCCAATGAGACTCTAGGGGCGGCCTCGGTTTTCAACGACCGCGAGTTGGACGCATGGCATCAGGAAGACACGCTCACAAGTAGACGCGGAAACGCTTGACTAATCTGGCCCCACCCTCAACACCACGGTTCATAGGCTTGAAGCATGAGAATTGTTTCAAGAAGTCAGAAAAGGATGTTGAGAGTGGAACTCTATCAGAGTATCGCAGAATGCCGTTAGTAAAGAGGGTTGTTCAATTCGGGTGACGGCCAAGGAGTTCAAGGTCCATCGGCGAGACGTGCGCCAGGCACTTGCCTGTGCTATCCCACCAGAGCGCAAGAGTGCTCCCAAAGCTTGGACCCTACGAATCGACGGTGCGTGCGTGGTTAACGGAGGATCTAAAGGTTCCAAAGAAGCAGCGACACAGTGCAACGAGGATCTGGCAACGGCTCGTCGATGAGTGTGGCGCCGATGTCTCGGTGTCAGCCGTCAGGGTCATGGTGCGCGAACTTAGAAGCTGAGATCATCGAGCCACCAGCCACCGCGATGATACCCCAGGTGCACGTACCCGGCAGAACCGCCGAGGTGGACTTCGGTGACGTCTGGGTCATCGTCAGCGGCGAGAAGCCCAGAGTCATTAACCGGGTTCGAAGCGTAGCGGAGAACTTTCCAATGTATTCATCAGCCGGTTAATCTTACGATAATGCCTTAGCCGAGACGACCAATGGTCTCCACAAGACCGAGCTGGTCTACCCCCATGGGACCTTTGAAGGGATCGTCGATCTCGAGTGGACTACCTTGTCCTTGCGTGGGTTGGTTCAATCAACGCCGTCTCCATGGGCACTGGGTATGATCCCACCGGCCTCAGTTCAAAGCGAACTACTACGCAACCGAGGAGGCAAAACTCCGAGCCTCTGACTCCTTGGGCCAGGATCAACCCACGCTATCGTAACGCACGGGGATCGAGCGGTTGGCTCGGTTCCCAACCTCGATTAGCCGGTTTCGGGTTCTCCATCAAATCGGAGCCGCCTTGGTGAGAACGGGAAGCGGTTGCGGATAAGGCCTGGTCATCGACGAGTCCCTCCACTCAAGTGGAGGACCCTAAGCCGGTTAACCTTCTCACAACTCGTCCCATGAGCGAGTTCCCTGGCGCACCACCATCGTTGTCGCCCGGTTTTACCAAGGGGGTGAGGTAGAGCCCACCAGGACCGATGTGCGTGCCAAGGGGCTGATGCGGGGTCAGCCCTTTGACAGACGGAACACGCTATCGCGGAGCGGCTGAGATTCAGAGCCGCCGAGTCGCTAACAACACCCTTCGCTAATAACGTCGTAACGCAACGAAAACAACATGTCGCGCGAGTTCGTCATCTCAACCCATCGACGTTCACTTGCGTTGTGAGACACCCCTAACGCCAACCGCTCCCGGATCCCAACTAATCCTCACCCACCTCCATCGACGGGTCATCCGGCGCTTCAATTGGCGTACAACCGTCAGCTCTATCAGAGTCCTCTGCTACGCTCTCAAAGGACGCTTGGGAACCGCCCGGTTCTCAAGTAACTGGGTCTCCAAGGAACCCGGGGTTATTCAGTTCCATTACGGGTTCGTTCCCGATCCACCAGGAGGTGTAGTCAGTTATCCAAGCTTTATCTCGAGGGTGATAGGGACGAGCAGGCAGTACGGTCATCTGATAGTGTGTAGCCATCTCAAGGTAGGTCGCATTGGGAACAGGCTCATACCGGTCAGCCTTGGTAACCGCGGTACGCATACCGTCACACACGATCGCATCTGTCACCCCGCCAAAGGAGCTAAACGCGCGGGTGTGAGCGCCAATGACGTGATAGAGGTTCTGATTCGCCAAAGCCTCTACGTAGGTCAGGTTCGAGGCCCCAAGGACGGCGACGAAGATCTGGGCGTAGAACTCTACCTCGTCATCTGGACCATAGATAGGAAGGGTGTCCCCGGCGAAGTCGACGAAGGTCTTAGCCCCCGCCACGTGACGTTGGCGCATGGTTGGAGAGAGGGTGTCCGCGAATCGTCGGTAGTACTCGCAGAACTGGGTGTAGCCATAGCCATCGGGATGGGCCTCTCGGTACTCAACCCAGAGGAGCATGAGCGTCATGTGGGGACGCTTCAACTCGCGGTGTAGATAGCCAAGATCGGGCATTGGTTTAGCATGAACGGGTGGCGTGTTGGCCCCAAACAATAGGGACTCTAAGCCATCGTCGTCAAGGTCGTCTGGAAGCGGCCAACACAGGCCAGCTTGCTTTGCCCGTTTGACATAGTCAGATACCGTGCTCTTTGGGAGCGAACAGGCTTGAGAGATTTCTCGTATTGAGCGGCGCTCGGAAAGTGAGAGCCTTAGTACTTCTCTGATTTGGCGCATGATGATGCGGGGACGTGACACAACTACCTCCTCGGAAAACTCGTTGTCCGATTCAGTATGGCTACCTCAGTGGCCCACCCTGTCTAGGTGTCCGAAAACTCCGAAACGGGTGTCCGGATTGGACCGAAACGGGTGTCCGAAAACCTCCGAAATCTGCAAATAGGAACAGTAAGGGTGACCTTCACTAAGTTCACAGATTCCACCTCGACCAACAATGAGATCTTGGACGCTTTTGTGAGCATGTGCCCTTGGCAACAAGCACCCAAGCCCACCGACCACTATAGAAAGCAGGAAAGCACGCTGGAAAGAGATCCGGTCGAGCCACTCAATAACATGGACTCACTACTCGACGAATGTAGGGCACCCTGGGTACCGTATTTGTTATTGGTCTGACCGCCCTACCACACGTAGCGATCTAATCAACGCAATGGAAAGATATTCCACTATGCACAAGGACTACTTTAGGCCCCCGAGAGCACGAACGACATGATCAGCACGAAGAGAACGAAGGCGGTAACGATCGCCATCGGAGGATCCTCTTCATAGATGAAGCTGACCACACCGGTCACCACGCGCAAGATCGGGGTGAGCAGAAGCACAATCAGACCCATGACAACGATCCCGCGGCCCTCGCCATTCTTGCCTGCGCCGAGGTACTTGATGATCCCACCAAAGGTGTGTGGGAACAGAGACGTTCTGCCAGCCACAGCATGGTAGGAAACTCCTCCTGTTATCTTGGCGTAGCCCGGGTGGTGGATGAAGATAATCACCAGACCTACCACGACGATGATGACCGAGAGAACTACGCCGATACGTAGCACCCAACTGATTGCGATCTCCGTCTGGCGTACCTTCTCCTCGAGTCTCTTCTGCTCCTCTGGAGTCTTTTCGCGCTGTGCCACTTAGAGCAACCCCCTTTGGAACATCTCGATAGCGATCACTGCAAGGACTATCACGAAGAGAATCCGCACCTTGCTGGAGTGGATCCTTCCAAGCACCTTAGCCCCCAACATAGAGCCTCCCAAGACTCCAGCTGCGACCGGTGCAGCGATGATCGGGTCGATCTGACCTCTGGCGAAGTAGACACCGGCACTCGCAGCGGCAGTCACTCCAATCATGAAGTTCGAGGTAGCGGTAGAGACCTTCATCGGAAGGTGCATGGCAAGGTCCATCGCCGGAACCTTGAGCGCACCTGAACCAATTCCAAGCAGGGCAGAGACCATCCCTGCGACAAACATCAGCGCAAGCCCGGGTTTAGTACCCACCACCTTATAGCTGATCTCCTGCTTCTCCGCGTCGTCATAGTAACTGCCATGAAGCTTGAAGTAGTTAGCTATCCTGTCGTTTGAGACCGTGAGCAACGAGGCGGCCTTACGTTTGCGATACATCGCTATCGCAGAGTACCCTAGCACCACGCCGAAGAGGATAAACAGGAACCTCGCTGGCAGAACGGTGGTGAGGTAAGCACCCGCAACAGCACCGGTCGTGGTCGCGATCTCTAAGAACATGCCGGCCCGCAGATTGGTCATTCGTTCTCGAACGTAAGCTGCAGCAGCACCTGATGACGTCGCTATCACCGAGATGATCGACGCACCAATCGCTAGTCGGATATCGACATGGAAGAGCAATGTCAACACAGGAACGACGATCACTCCACCGCCGAGACCAACCAACGAACCTAGCACACCGGCCAAGATCGAGATAAGCGCCAACAGAACCACGAAATCTAAAGGAGACACGCTAAACAATCTAGCAGCCAAAGACTCTGGGAAGAAACCCGTGGGATCTATAGGTATTCGCAAGCATCTCTGGTCCGTCTAGGCAGCTCAGAATGGCAATCCGGCTCCACTTGTACGAATGACCGGACAGGTTCGGAGTGCTTGCCGATTACCCGGTTCTCAAAATAACTATAATCTCGATTATTAAGTCAGCTCTTATTCAAATAACGGAACCGTGCTAAATTGCACAGTAGTCATCATTATTGCACAGATTCCACTGATGTAACACGATATCGAACATAACAGCCCTTTTCTGATTGACTCGCTTTATCTATGACTGAATATCACCCGCAGCTAGCGAGTCGCGAGCATATCATGCCTGAAATCAGATACGATCTACCGTCGTGCTCTTGCCGAGCAACCCGTATTTTCTATGTCTAGGCGCAGATTTTCTGATGTCATACGGGGCTCTCAACTTCAACGATGAACTACCAGACTTCGGGCAACTACAACGCTCTAGCTTGGACATCCAGGGCGAGACCATGAACGCCGTACCTATCGAAGTCATCGGCCTTAGTCGTTCAACTTCGAGAATCCGGTTCGATCCACCCTCTGATCACCAGTCTTAACCTCGACGCAGATGTGCACCTATCGCACCCGATCGCTGGTCAATCACCTCGATTAGTGCCTGTATGCTCCCCTCGTCAACCACGCCGTCAACTGACTCAAGTCGGAGGCGCACGCCCAGATAGAGATGCTCGCTGTCATCTGCCGGCTCATAGCGGTCGAATATAGCCAGATCTACACAGAGAACACCAGCCGCATCGCGAATCAACCGCAACAGCGAGTCGACCGACACACTACGGTCAATCACAAACGACAGATCTAGGCTGCTTGCGGTATAGCTTGACGGAACCTTGATCTGGCGTATCGGCATCGCTAGCTCGACCAGAGGATCAAAGTCAAGTTCAAGATAGCCAAAACGCCCCTCAACAAGGTGCTCTAGCTCTTCAGGAATCTGTCGCGGATGCAGCTCACCTACAACGCCGACTAGTCGACCCTCTACTCGCAACTGTGACCGCCGACTTGGGTGAAGCTGGGGCCAGCCAACGAGCTCAGCGTCGATTTCACCCAATTCAAGCCGATCCTCAACTCCAAAGAATCGCGATATAGCGGTGAGCGCAGGCGCGATCGCCGCGAGGCCATTATCTGCCCCCTCGATGAGTATCCCGATTCTTAGCTTCTCATCGGGGAGAATCGCAGCCGACTCTGTCGGTCTCTGCACCACCGGGCCTAGCTCAAAAAGCGCAACCGGGTGCAGTCGTCTGGCGACGTTCGTCCTCATCGAGCGCAACAAGCCAGCGAGTACCGTCTGTCGAAGCTCGGACTCGTGTGCCACGAGCGGATCGGCAAGCCCAATCGGCTCGCTCGCTCCTCCAGCCAAGTCTCGCTCCTCGGCAGATACGAGCGTAACCGACCAGGCCTCAAAGAGCCCAAGGCCGGCGAGCAGCTGCTTGAGCCGCCTGATCAGCTGCTGTCGATCGGTTAAGCCACCTGTGGTCGCGACAGTCAGCGGAACTGAGGTAATCCGCTGGTAGCCAAAATGACGAGCTATCTCCTCGATCACCTCGATCTCGGTGGTCACATCCGGGCGAAAACTCGGAGGAGTCACCGCATAATCGACCCCGACTGGCTCAACCACGAACCCAATCCTGGCCAACGCAGCATCCGGTGCTAGTACTTCAAGTGGTTCTCCAGCTGGTTGATGCCCAAGGATACGTGCGACTCGTGCCGCTCGTACCTCGATAGCCGGGTTCGACTGAATCGTATCGATGCGCCTCTGTAGGGGACCTACAATCGAAAGGTTGCTGAGCTCGGCGATCCGAGCGATCGCGAGCTCAAGAATCGCCGGATCAGTACCTCGTTCAAAGCGAGAAGATGCCTCACTGCGGGCATTGAGCCGTTTAGCGGTACGAGCAATTCGCGATGCCGGAAAATGGGCAGCTTCAACCAAAACGGAGGTCGTAGCCTCGCTCACCTCGGTCTCGAGACCACCCATGACACCAGCCAAGCCCACCACCTGGTCATCACCGTCGACGATCACAACATCGGTGGTCTCGAGTGCTCGAGTTGACCCGTCTAAGGTCACTACCTGCTCGCCAGCCTTAGCGAAGCGAGCCGAGATCGTCTCGCCTGCTAGCCGTTGCTTATCGTAAGGGTGGGTCGGTTGCCCGAGTTCAATCATCACATAGTTGCTCGCATCCACAACTGGAGAGATGGAACGCATGCCAGCCAGTCGTAGTCGACGGCTTAGTCTGAGAGGAAATGTCGCCGTCTCAATCCCCGCTAGCGTTGCCACCAGCAGCCGATCGCAAGCTTGCGCGTCGTTCGCAGGATCGGGAGTGTCGTCGACCTCCAAACCCGGCGACTCAGGCTGGTGAAAACCAACCCGCAACCAGGCAGCTAGGTCTCGAGCAACCCCGAGGACGCAGTTGGCATCGGGTCGATTTGCCTCAATCGCGAGATCAAAGACGATGTCATCATCGATGCCGAAGTATTCGCCGAACTCGACACCTACCGGCGTGTCCGGATCTAGTATCAGCAGGCCAGCGGCCTCAGAGGAGACCCCAACCTCCACCGGCGAACAGAGCATGCCGAGCGAGACCACCCCACGCATCCTCCTCTCAGACAGCGTCATCCCGGTTGGAAGCGTAACTCCTGGTCGGGCCCAGGGGACCTTGTCACCTACCTGGAAGTTCCAGGCTCCACAGACCACTGACTTGGCTTCGCCAATGCCATCATCAACCAAGGTGGCGCGAATCCTATCCGCCCCCTCGATGGGTTCAAGAGAGACAACCTGCCCAACAACCACGCCATCTAGTGAGGCAGGAGCATGTTCCACTCCCTCCACCACCATCCCAAGCGCGTTCATCGCATCCACCAGCCGGCGAACGCCGGCGTGCGTCGGACCAACATGTGTGGCCTCACCTACATCGAAGAGCTCGCCGAGGTCGATAAACTCCGCCAACCATGAAAGCGTAATCCTCACAACACTCCCCTCATCTGTGCAAGCACCCTGAGATCATTCTCGGGCAAAATCCGCATATCACCTAGGGCGACCTTCATCTGTGCTAACCGATCGATGCCAAATCCAAAGGCGAAACCGCTGTACTCCTCGGGATCGATACCGACATGAGCAAAGACCTTCGGATGCACCATCCCGGATCCACCGAGTTCGATCCAACCAGTTCCAGAACATGTCCTACAACCCTCTCCCTCGCAGACCGTGCAGGTGATCTCGAACTCAGCCGATGGCTCCGTGAACGGGAAATAGGCCGGCCTGAGCCGCGCCTGGATGTTGGGGCCGAAGTAGGCAGTGGTGAAGGCCTCTATCGTGGCCTTCAAGTGGGCGAAGGTAATCCCGCGATCGACGACCAGCGCCTCCAACTGATGAAAGGCTGGGGTATGGCGAGCGTCAGGCGTGTCTCGTCGATAGACCCGCCCTGGGACAACAGCGTAGATCGGAAGCTGGCGCGTCTGCATCAACCTGATCTGCACCGGAGAGGTGTGTGTCCGAAGCAACGTCGACTCCGGATCTCCATAGTTGAGGTAGAAGCTGTCTTGATTAGCCCGTGCTGGGTGAAACTTAGGGATATTGAGCGCCTCGAAGTTGTGCCACTCAGTCTCGACTTCAGGACCCTCAGCAACGATAAAACCCATTCCAACGAAGAGGTCCTCAAGCATCATCCGGGTCTGGGTGACAAGGTGGAGCGCACCGGCTCCTTGCAGTCGTCCGGGGTGGAGGTAGTGAGCGATATCGTCTCTCTCAGCAGCCAGACGAGCGTTGAGCTCTTGCTCGCCCACTCGGCCCTCGGCGACCTCGATCGCAGCCTCGAGTTGCGCTCTAGCCTGATGGAGAGCTGAACCAATCCTGGGCCGATCATCTGGGGGGACGTTACGCATCGCCTTGGAGATGACCGCGAGCGGAGAGGTGTGAGCATGAATCTGCTCTTTGGCTGCGGTGAGCTCGTCACTCGTCTTCACCGAAGCCAATCTCTCAACGACCTCGTCACAGAATCTCGTCAGCTCCTCCAGGGTCGCATCGATTTCAGCCATGCGGAGGGTACCTTTCTCTTTGACGTTCCTAACCAGGATAAACGATGGGGGTAATGGTGGGCGGCCGCATTCGCAGTTCAGGATGAAGAAACCCGCTCTCGAGATTCTTGTAATCGTTCTAGCCTGCCGGGTCCTGGCCTACCTCAGTGTTGTCAGAAACATCAACAACCGGACAGCCACCTCCATGCCATCCATGCAACATGCTCTCGCCGTTACGGCTGGGATATTACGGCTGGAGTGCCACACCATCGACCATTGGAGGTCGTTCATAGCAAGGCACTACCCGCAACCTTCGGGTTCCCTCAATCCAAGCTCACGGCGCAACATCTTCAAGAAGTCCCGGGTCTTCCCCCGTCTCCGAAGGCCTCCAACACTCAACCAGATACCAGTGAGGACGACCAGGCTTGGGTCGCACACCCCTGGACTGAGTCGGGGAGTAGTCCTCGCCCAGTCATGACTATGGTCAACCTCGACATAAATCAACATGTCGCGAGACACTTTACTTTACTAGGCCCATCAGCACTAGCCAGCAGATAGACCATAGACTTGTGGCTAGGGCATCATCGGTAGCGGCTGGACCGTTGAACGAATCAGGGTCTTTGACTGCCCGAGCATATCACCGCCCTGGTTGGGGGCTCCATGCAGGCATGAAGCAAGACCTCGTTGATGAATGGGCCTTCGCTCAGCTTCTCGGTTGGGCGCAGTGAAAGAGAGCGATCGAACCTGCTACACCAGCATTGAGCGACTCGACCTGCGATTTCTGGGGAATTGAGATCACGCCATCGCAACCTGAGACAAGGTCTCCGTCGATCCCATGAGCCTCCGATCCAACCAACAAGGCGAACGGCGTTGCGGGAGGATCCACTGGTAGTGATCCCAGCGACTGCGGTACGAGTGCCAATCGCGTCACCCCTGCTCCACCCAGAGCCTCGAGACAGGAGCGATAGTCCTCCACCTCGCTTACTGCTACCAACGATATCAATCCCGTCGTCGCGCGTACCACCTTTGGAGAGAATGGATCGACAGTAGCTGGGCCAACCACCAGACCAACACGTTGATAAAAGGCGAGCGCCGACCGAAGGAGGGTTCCGAGATTTCCTGGATCCTGGACTCCTACCGGAACGAGAATGCAGTCTTGGCTTGGCAATTCATCGGCTGCTGTCATCACCATCGGGGCTATGCCAACCACTCCATCGGAGCTGGTCAGTGAGGATATCTGAGTGAGCCGCTTTTCGGTGACTATCCGGAGTCGATCACCCAACGCTTGGTAACTCTTGGCTCGATCCTCGGTTACGAAGAGAAGTTCGATCTCGACTGCGAGATCCATGGCCTGATCGACTGAGCGCCGACCCTCGAGTACATAGGTACCCGTGGATCGGCGCTGAATACGAGAACGAATCAGCTCCCGAAGATGAGCCAACTCGGACTGAGTAGCGTTACTGGCCAGAGACTGAACTCACCAATCGCGCAAAGGCACTCGGATCGGTAACTGCGAGATCTGCCAAGATCTTGCGATCGACCTCTACCCCAGCCTCCTTCATCTGATACATGAGGCGAGAGTAGCTCGTCCCGTTGATCCGGGCGGCCGCATTGATCCTCTGGATCCAGAGGCGACGGAACTCACCTTTGCGCGCGCGCCTGTCACGGTAGGCGTACTGCAACGAGTGCATGACCTGCTCGTGGGCTGCGCGGTAGCTCCGACTCTTGTTTCCGTAATACCCACTCGCGAGTTCGAGTATCTTACGGCGGTGCTTCTTCGAATTAATGGATCGTTTAACTCGTGCCATGTTTTCTCCTTTGAACCTCTCCTGAGAGCGCTAACTAGCGTCCCAACAACTTCTTTACGCGGCGAGCATCGCCACTCGATACCTCGACATCTTGGTGAAGGTGACGCATGCGACGCGACGACTTCTTCTCCAACAGATGAGAGGTAAAAGCATGCCGCCTACGCAATTTTCCTGTGCCCGTAACCTTGAAGCGAGCCTTGGCTCCTTTGTCAGTCTTCATCTTTGGCATCTCTCGTTCACCTTTCTACCCACCAGACCTCGCACGCGGCGAGCTGGATCACACTACCAGACAAAAATCACTCGCGAGTCAACGACTCGCTACTCTCACGTGCCATAAACCTCGACTATCGAGGCAACAAACAAGTCGCCCCGCCCACTCGAATACGCGCCCTTCTTCACCGACTACAATCAGACGTCTGTCGTTACCCAACTCCGCAGAAAGCACACGCTCATAGACGAACCCAAGCGAGAAGATGGCGGCCAAAACAACCTATGCATCAGCACACCCTCCTCAACACATCACCAATCCAGCATTCGCCGAACATGGTCACGGCCTTACTTAACCTCGAGTTTCTCAGCACCCACTCCCTACAGGGAGGTGGACTCATTCGTGGTTATACCACCAACCTCTGGAGGCGAACTACCGTCTGCCGATGCATCCACATCACCTCTCGGTGTCGTGCCAACCGCCACCGTTGTAGCCTCAACGGCGTTGCTGGACGAGGTATCGTTATCTACAGTTCCATTACGTCCAGCTGCATTAGTTCCAGCTGCATTGTGCGCAGTTCCGTTTGGCGAGGCCGAGCGGCCTGGCGCGCCGTCCAGGGCACCAGCTTGCGCCTTTCCAGCAGGACGCTTCTCTGGCACGAGGACCATCAACATATTGCGTCCGTCTAGCTTTGGAAAAGTCTCAACCCGACCTACTTCTTTCACACCCTCAATAACCCGCTCAAGGATCTCCTGACCGAGCTCGGGGTGAAAGATCTCCCTCCCTCGGAACATGATGGTTACCTTGACCTTATGTCCTTCGGCGAGAAACTTACCAACTTGGCGTGTCTTGGTGTCGAAATCCCCTACCCCGATCTTGGGACGATACTTCATCTCCTTGATCTGTGTGGCTGACGCTTTCCGCTTTGATTCCTTGGTACGCTGTGCCTGATCGAACTTGAACTTTCCATAGTCCATAATCTTGGCAACCGGAGGTCGCGCCATTGGCGCTACCTCTACGAGATCCATATCGAGGGCACGTGACATCGTCAGTGCCTCTTGAATTGGCTTAATGCCTAGTTGGTTTCCATCAGGTCCAACCAAGCGAACCTCACGGACACGGATCTGATCGTTAATGCGTGCATCGGGGTCTGGTGCTGAGGCGATAGAGCTACTCCTTCCAATCTGTGAATTCCACGACAGGCAGCGTTACTCTATCCGAACCCAGCTGCTCTTGCCCGAGTCAGTAGGGGGGAGACAGAACTCCGCTTAGCCTTCTAGAATCACTCTAGCAGTCCGATAGCTGCTTTCCTACCCAACCAACTCCTGCTCAGACGAAAGGATGGTATATCTCTCCATGCCAGCAGAGGACGAAAAGATCTTACAGCTCCAACAAGAACTACTCAATGCTGATCCAGCGACCATCGTTGCCAACCACGCCTACGGCCTCTTTGAACTAGCCGGCCTGTATCTGGGCGCAACACCGCCTCGACTCAACGACGCAAGCCTTGCTATTGATGCTTTTGCTGGGATGCTAAGCGCCATCGAAGATCGTCTCGGTGATGTCGGCGAACCACTTCAAGATGGTCTTCGACAGCTGCAGGCCGCCTTTATTCAGGTCGCCAAACTCGATCATGAACCGAACCGAACACCCCCGATGACGCCAAACTCCAGCGCCTCTGATTGATAGTCTTCGCTTCAGCTGCCATCATCGACTCGACTCAAGCAATAGCGACTCAACAAAGCAGGCGGGTGACTGCCCCATCTATGGTCACCGCCTTCTTTATTTACAGCAAATATCGCGATTGTTCAGCCACTTTGGCAGCTGAGATCAGACGTCTGTGATGCCGGGGACATCCAGGATCCGGGCATTCATGACTAGCTACTCTGTCAGCAGCTCAACCTGGCATCGCCAAACACAGCTACAGTTGAGAGTGGGCACACACCATCGATCACACCCTTATCTTGACCATGTGATCTTGACCAGGCTTGTCGGTCAACTCCGTGTCCAGTCATCCTCGAGAACCGGGTGACTCAGCTGATTACCCGAGCTTATGGAGGGCCGCCACCTCAAGCTCACCGCCAAAGGATGGCTTCAGGCGGACGGTCACTCGCCTGCCCACCCCAATCGATCGGGAACCATCATCTATGGTGATGCAGTGAAACCGCAGTTCACACACCGGCTTGCAATCGAGTCTCACCAAACCAAGGCCAACGTGTGGGTCAAAGCTAGTCACCTCACCTTCAAACACCTGATTCTGGTCGAAGAGCGCGGTCGATAGCGACTCACGCGGTCGGCCATCAGCTCCAGAGACTACCGTTTGGCTCGCCCCGCGACCCCTCATTCGTTCCAGCCAGGTCACCTAAGGCACTACCTTCGAGAGTGGAAGCTCAAGGATATCAGTGGCTCCTCGATCCTTTAACATTGGGATCAAGAGGTTGATCGTGGAGCGAGGCACAACCGCCTCTACCGCGAAGCCACTCTCCTGATAGAGCTGCGACACCGTCGGCGCCTTCATCGCTGGCAGCGCCTCGATGATCTCGCTCAGATGCTCGGATGGAACGTTGAGCTTCACCAGCACCCGGTCCCGTGCCGAGAGCGCTCCCAGCAAGAGGGTCTGGAGTTGCTCCATGGCGTGACGCTTCTCTGGATCCGCCGCACTCGTTGGATTTGCGATCAGCTCGGTGTATGAGACCAATACCGTCTCGATGATCCTGAGCCCAGCGGCCCTAAGAGCCCTACCCGTCTCGGTTATCTCGACGACGGCGTCAGCGATCTCTGGAATTTTAGCCTCTGTAGCCCCATAGGACAAGAGAATCACAGGCTCGATGCCGTGTTCACGAAAGAAGCGACGAGCGAGTTCCGGGTACTCGGTCGCCACCCTAACACCATCATGGAGATCAGCAACCGAATGTACCTCGCTATCTGCACCGACAGCTAGCACGACCCGAATCGGACGAGAGGTCGCCTTCGAGTAGCGGAGCTCTCCGAGGGAGACCACCTCGGCTTGGGTTTCGTTGATCCAGTCGCGACCGGTGATACCGAGATCAAACAGCCCCTCTGCAACATAGGTAGCGATCTCTTGCGGGCGAAGAACCCGCACCTCGCGCACCCGAGGATCATCAATACTGGCCCGGTAGTCGACTTCACTGCTACGTTCTATCGGCAGATCTGCCTCAGCGAATAGGGCGAAGGTCGCCTTTTCAAGACTCCCCTTGGGGACTACGATCCTCAGCACTGCTCGCTACTCCTTCACCATTCGCCGATAGAGATCAACGAGTCGAACCAACGAGAGCGCAGCATCAAATCCCTTGTTCCCATCCTTGCCACCAGCACGGTTGAGGCCCTGTTCGATATTCTCAACCGTCAGCACCCCATTGACGATCGGGATCTCCGATGTTGCAGCAAGGGTCATAAGCTGACTCGCACTCTGATTTACAACAACGTCATAGTGGCTAGTCTCGCCACGGACCACTGCGCCGAGGGCGACCACTCCAGTCACCGAGCGGCTGACTAACAGTTGATGGATGGCACCGGCGATCTCAAGGGCACCTGGAACCCACACTACGGTCAATGCAGAGTCGCTAACCCCAACGGTGTGAAACCCAGCCCGAGCGCCAGCGAGCAATGGATCGACTATCACCTGGTTGAACTCTGACGCGACGATAGCAAAGCGATCGCCTGGAAAGGCATGGAGCTGGCCGGTCAACTCTTCATAGCCTGACCGGTCCCCTTGTCCATGGACCTCTTCATATCCTGCCATATAAACCTCCTATAAAACCTTCTGCTTTGCGCGCTTGTCAGGCTTTGGACTGCGCCGACCAGCATGCGCCGCTCATGCTCGACTCAACTTCGGTAGCTATCCAAGATCCAGAAGATGGCCCATCTTGGCCGCCTTGGTCTGGAGGTACTTCGCATTCTCTGCTTGGGGTTCGATGATGAGTGGCACCCGCTCGCTGATCTCAAGCCCAAAACCTGAGAGTCCACCATACTTGGTCGGGTTGTTCGTCAACAGACGCATCTTGCTAACACCCAGGTCTACTAGGATCTGCGATCCAATGCCGTAATCTCGCGAGTCCACCGGCAGACCAAGCGCCTCGTTAGCCTCGACGGTGTCAAGACCCTGTTCTTGAAGTTGATAGGCTCGCAACTTATGTGCTAAGCCGATGCCCCTTCCCTCATGCCCACGTAGGTAGACTATAACTCCCCTACCCTCTTCGGCGATAATCTCCATCGATCGATGCAGTTGGGGACCGCAATCGCAGCGAAGCGACCCAAAGGCGTCGCCAGTAAGGCACTCCGAGTGCACACGAACGAGGACCGGATCGCCAGTGCTGATATCACCCATCACCAGCGCAACGTGCTGTTCGCCATCTAGGATCGACTGATAGGCGATGCCGGTGAACTCTCCATAACCGGTTGGAATACGAGCGGTGGCACCGTCAACCCGCTTAACTAAGGTGTCGTTGGCGGCACGATAACGGATGAGATCCGCGATAGAGACAAGTACGAGTCCATACTTCTCGGCAAACTTGGTTAGTTCGTCGAGTCGTGCCATGTTCTGCTTGTCCTCGGTAACCACCTCACATATGACCCCAGCAGGGGTTATCCCGGCAAGCCGAGCAAGATCGACCGCCGCCTCCGTATGGCCACCTCTCCTGAGTACCCCTCCGTCGCGTGCACGCAGCGGGAAGACGTGGCCGGGCCGAGTCAGATCAGATGGCTTCGTCGAAGGATCGACGAGCGCTCTAATAGTGCTGGCCCGGTCATGGGCAGAGATTCCGGTAGAGACTAAGCGTTTGGCGTCGACCGATACCGTAAAGGCGGTCAGGTGGGACTCGGTATTGTTCTCTACCATCAATGGAATGTCGAGTTCATCGAGGCGTTCGCCGGTTAGAGGGACGCAGATTAACCCAGAGGTATGAGCGATATAGAACGAGATCTTCTCGGCATCGACGAACTCAGCCCCCATGATCAGGTCTCCCTCGTTCTCACGATTCTCGTCGTCGACGACTAGGACGATCTCGCCACGGCCGATCGCATCGATCGCCTCTTCTATAGATCTAAAACTCATGAACGCCACGCCTCTCGCTGCTCGAGCGAACGTTGGCGCACGAGGTACTTTCCAATAATGTCAAACTCTATGTTCAAGGGTGCGCCGACCTCGAGTTCACCCAGGTTCGTGCGGCGCAACGTCTCTGGAATTAATGCCACGCTGGCGGCTCCCTCACCAACGGCGGTCACGGTGAGACTGACGCCATTTAGGACGATGCCCCCCTTCTCCACCACTAACTCATCAAAGCGGGGGTCAAAGGAGACTGCCAGGCTCGGGGCTAGATGCGTAACCCGTCCCACGCAATCGACATGTCCTTGGACGATGCCGCCATCTAGCAGGGTAGCGGCGGTGACGCTCTGTTCAACATTCACCCGTGCTCCAGGCTCAAGGCTCGAAAACGTGCTCCGATGCAGCGTCTCCTCAACTATCTCAACACCAAAACTGTTCGCCGTCGCCTCTATGACCGTCAGACAGACGCCGTTACATGAGATCGAGGAGCCCAGCTCGATGGTTGGCCGCCACTGACCAAGCACGAAACGATGTATGCCGTCGTCACCCTGCCCGTCATAACCGACGGTTGTAGCCACAATCCCTGAGAACATCGCTCTCGTCCCTTCGCATCTCTCCTGCTGATACCAGCCTAGTTTGGCTCAGAGCGCGACATTGTCTCTGGGTCCTTCGGAGGAGATGGTTGTCCCAACGCTCACCACTCAGAGACCGCCTCGGGAGCATGATCCAACTCGGTCGCGAACAGAGAGGCCAAGGTTGTAGCTTTGTTACTCCAGAGGCGAAGTTCGATATCGGTGCCAACCTTCTGTGCCTCGATGAGATTCAACCGCAGCGGATCGACGAGGAGCCTGCCAGCGGGCAGCCTAAAGGCAGCCTTGGCCCCGTCGTCACCAAATACCATAGGGGCGAGATAGACAAAGAGCTCGTCAACGAGATCAGAGTCGACAAAGGAGGTGAGCAACGTCGGCCCACCCTCGATGAGAACTCCAAGGACTCCAGCTCCCCCCATGCGATCAAGAAACGCTTGCGGAGATTCGGAGGTCACCTGAACCCCTGGCGTGCAATAGGAGAGCTCGCGATGGGCAAAGACCCAACGCTGTGGCTGTAGTGTCGCCATGACGCCTCCCGGGCGAGCCGTCAATAGTGGGTGGTCGGCCTCCATGGTCTTTGATCCGACCACAATCGCTTGTGATTGTGCTCGAAGCAGATGACCTCGATCCCTGGCCTCTGTCGAGGTGATCCACTGCGAGCCTCCCTGGCTGTCGGCCACCTTGGCGTCGAGAGTCATAGCCACCTTGGCTCTCACCCACGGTCGACCGGTACGTCGCTGAGTAAGGTAGGCGATGAGTTCTTGAACGGTGCGGTCGGACTCCATACCAACCTCAACCTGCACACCGGCATCCTTCAATGCGGCGAAGCCACGCCCACCGACCCGTGGATCAGGATCAAGTATCGAGGCCACCACTCTGGTCACTCCCGCCGCCACGATCGCATCGACACACGGCGGTGTCCGTCCGTGATGGGCACATGGCTCCAAGGTCACAAACATAGTCGCGCCTCTGGCTAGATCGCCGGCGGCTCGAAGGGCGACGACCTCAGCATGAGGGCCACCAAGCGGCTGAGTACACCCCTCTCCAACCACTACGCCATCAGCGACGATCACGGCACCCACCCACGGGTTTGGCGGTGCACTCTGGCGTGCATGACGACTGAGGGCAAGAGCTCGCCCCATCAACTCCTGATCGGTCATCGACTTGAGGCAGGATGCTCTGTGTCACCGCCAGCGAGGAGTCCAAGCGCATGCTCAAGCAGAGGAACAACGGCATCGAGTGATTCGATAGCTCCGCGAGGTGAACCTGGAAGGTTTAGCACCAGGCAGCTGCCTATCGTACCCGCAACGCCACGTGAGAGCCCACCTAGAGGGCTCGCTGCACGCATCTGTTCTCCAAGTCCTGGAGCGAGGCGATCGAGTACCGCTCTCGTACCCTCTGGAGTCAGATCACGTGGACCAAACCCAGTTCCTCCTGTGGTGACCACCAGACCGACGAAGTCGGTGGTGACGTTCCGAAGGGTAGATGCGACATTCTCTGCTCCATCGGCGACCACAACCCGACCTGCGATCTCGTAGCCAAGCCCACTAAGGCGGTCGACAAGTGCTTGACCTGAACGATCCTCACGCGTCCCGGCTACTACACCATCTGAAACCGTCACTACCTTCGCCGCTAGCATCGCCCGGATCCTCCAGTTCTTTTCCGTCCCAGCTCGCAAACTTGCGCTGGTAAACCAGCATCCGCTGCACCCATCTCTCAGCGTTACCAGCTCTGCCGCCTGCGACAGAGGGTGACCGATTATCAGCGGTTAATCGTTGACTCTAAGCATAGGGTACGCAGGTGGCATCCTCCCCGCCGTTAGCGACTCGGCTAACCCCGTAATCTTGTTCAGGCCTGCCACATCCACTTGAGTTGCAAGCCGCCTGGATCTCACTCCAGCTGCAGTTGCGGGGTTACAGTTGCAGAGTGAGTTGGAAACTGACTACTCCAACCAACTACCGGTCAGCTGCGCCAGCAACCGGCCGTCCACCTACAGGTGGGAAAACCCGTCGGCTATAGCGGCGAGCGTCTAGCCCTAGCTGGACGGATCTCAGCCGTCAGATCCACAGATTTGACGGCTTCAATACCCTACTCAGCTGGTCTTGGATCAGAGGATTTGCTGCTGCTTTCCAACTCCACTAGTCACCGAGCGCACACCGTACGGCCGGCATCCTGGTAGCTCCGGCATCCTGGTAGCTCCGGCATCGGAGCTGTCCTCTACCCAGGGGAGGTGCCGATCGCCGTCACCCGGGAACCGCGAAGAAAGTCAGCAAAGCTCATAGTGGAACGACCCTCGGGTCGCACGAGCTCAGGCACCAACATCCCCCTAGCGGTCTGGATCTTACCGTCCACGATAGAGCCAAGAGGGAAGCTTGAATCGGCCTCGTCGACATGAGCGCGAAGCAAGCGAACTCTCTTCGAGTCACAGTAGAAGTATGCGCGTCCAAGCAGATGACGTCGATAGCCCTGCAACGCGGACTCATAGCTCCTGATGATCAGATCAGCGTCGACGATCTTTGGAGCATAGGTTGGAGTACCTACTTGAGGATGAGCGGCGGTTGTGATCCAGTCGTCATCACGAGCTAGCCAATCGCGCATGAGCGCACAACCAGCGGTCGTGAGTCGCTCATAGGCCGTGCTCAGGTCGAAGTCCTCGATTGCGACCGGAACGCTCTCATAGATCGGGCCAGCATCCATCTCTGCAACGAGGCGCATCAGCGTCACTCCGGCCGCCACACCACCAGCGAGTACCGAGCGCTCGACCGGGGCAGCCCCTCGGAATGAGGGAAGCAGTGAGTAATGGACATTCAAAAAGGGGTGAGTATTCACAAGCTGATCAGGGAGTATCCGACCATAGGAGACGACAATCCCTAGCTCGAAATCGAGCAAATCAAGATCGGCGAGCGCCGTCAATACCTTCAGTCCTCGGCGTTCACCTAGCGCTGCTACCGCCGTCGGCTCGACCCTCCCGTTACGAGATCGACGTTTCGGTCGCTTGGTGACGACTGCTGTCACCTCAAAACCAGCATCGAGGAGAGTCTCGAGATAGGCGACCGACACCGCACCGGTGCCGAAAAAGGCGATGCGCACGGCTATGAGTCGATCAACTTCTCTCGCATGCTACGCCTAAAGACCCTACGCTCCTCGTCAGTCAGCCGCTCTATCAGGAGTCTTCCCTCCAGATGATCGAACTCGTGTTGGAGAACCCTCCCCAACAACTCCTCACCCTCGACCTGTTGGGGCTTGCCATCGCGATTGAGACCGCGCATCACCACGTGTCCTGGCCGACGGATCTCCCACCAGTAACTAGGAACTGAAAGGCACCCCTCTTCATACACCCACTCGCCATCGGCGACGACGAGCTCTGGGTTGATGAAAACCTCGGGTCCATCACCAGCGTCATAGACGAAAATGCGCTTTGGTACTCCAACCTGCGGACCGGCAAGGCCAACGCCAGGGGCGTCGTACATGGTCTCAAACATATCGTCTATCAGCCTCTGTAAGGCTGCATCAAAAGTTTCAATCTCGGTCGATCGGTTTGCGAGAACCTGATCGCCGATAGTTCGGATAGCGAGGATTGCCACGGGTTCTAGGCTAGTAGAACGCGAAGTCGATCGCCAACACAAAGGAGCCATGAATGGAACCCATCGGACCACGCAACTCGCTCGAGGAGCCACGCTTCTCAAACTCGACTACGTTCGCCCGTCTCCCTACGCTGGCCGAGGTCGGCAGCGCTGGGATCGCGATCGTTGGCGCCCCCTTCGATGCCGGTGTCTCTTATCGACCCGGTGCTCGCTTTGGTCCGCTAGCCATCCGCACCGGCTCACAACTACTTCGTCCCTACGACCCAGCCATGGATCTCTTCCCCTTCGGCAAGGTGCAGGTAGCTGACGCCGGCGACATGGGCATCAACCCGTTCTCCATCGATGAGGCGATTGCGACTATCGAGACAAGAGCGAGCGAACTCGCAACCCATGCCGATCGAATCATCACCATTGGTGGCGACCACACCATCGCACTGCCGTTGCTTAGAGCGCTCACCAAGAGGACGGGACCGGTGGCGTTGATCCATTTTGACGCCCATCTCGACACTTGGGATACTTATTTTGGTGCCCCTTATACCCATGGAACCCCGTTTAGGCGTGCCTTTGAAGATGGCCTACTGCTCGAGGATCGCAGCTTTCATGTCGGCACTAGAGGACCGCTCTATGGATCAGCAGATCTCGAAGACGACGCTCGGTTTGGCTTTCAGATCATCACCTCCGATGATCTCGTCGACGCCTCCATCGGTGACATTGCCACCCGGATCAAGACGAGAGTTGGTCAGGCGCCGGTCTACCTCTCCATCGATATAGACGTCATCGACCCCAGCGCTGCGCCCGGAACCGGCACACCGGAGGCTGGCGGGCCAAGCTCTCGGGAGGTGCTAAAGCTCCTTCGCCAGCTCAGAGGGATCAACCTGGTCGGTGCCGACCTTGTCGAGGTCTCACCAAGCTACGACCATGCAGAGATCACGGCGATCGCAGCGAGCCACGTCATCTACACCATGATCGGACTCATGACCGCCTCTATCGGTTCATAGTCACTTCCAGTAGATCCAATGACATGTCGAGACGTGGGGGGCTAACATCCATGAGACACCTGTGGACGCCGCTATCTTTCCTGCTCAAGCTCGACCTAGCCCTCGCCTGAGGAGACCGAGTCACCCCCACAGCTGGCATAACAACCTCCGCTGGCCCACCCTATGGAGGATTAGATGACTATCCGTTCACGCCCTGAGGGATCGAGAGAGAACCACCCTTCACGAATCCGCTGGCGCTATCTCGCCACAACGTAATCGCGGCCTGGTTGGGGTTCGCCGCCACTACAAGAGCATGACCACCATTTGAGATACCGATTCCCTGCGCATTCTTCGGACCGACTGCACTACTCACTACCCGGCCAGTAGGGGAGAACTCGACAACCTGGCTATTTCCCCCTGCAAGCGGTACTAGAGCCCACTCTCCGGTCGAAGAGACCGCTAACGACGGTGACGCGACCGGACGTCCTTTGAGTTTGACCGGCAGCGCTGAAAACGTCGTGGAGATCAACATAAGCGCATCGCTACCCCTACCCGTTGTCGGCCCAATCACCGCCGCCGCCGCCGGATGCCCTCCGCCGCTGAACTCCGTGAGCGCTGAGAGCCCGAGAAACTCGGTTCCACTAGGGGCACGGTCGATAAAGCTGGTACCAGAGAGCGGAGATACCAAGGCAACATAGTTGGCAGCGCTACACCGCGCTAGCAGCGTAGGACTAGAAGACGGGCCAGCGAGGCTCTCATAGATCGGGTTTTTACAATGTCCACTCGAAAGAAGGTGCTGAAGAGTGGGATCAGTGGCCATTATCTGCGTAATCGAGCCGGAGCTATGAATTCTCACCAACTCCTGGCGACTAGCGCCATAGTTCTTGGAGCCTACGATCGCGACGGCGGTTGTGGCGTTTACCGGTAGCACCGATCCAGGAAATGGAGCTACCGCAGCGGTGAGTTCAGCTGGCTTCCAGTTATCGATCGGGCCAACAAATATTGGGCTGACGTAGAGTTCACGCTCGGCTATCACCGGCGCCCATGCAATCTGCCCTCCTGGAGCCAGCGCGAGGCCGACTCCACCACGGGTAGAGACACCCTGTGGGGTCATCAACCTGATCACGCCTTTCTTGGCCTCGAGCACCTGACCATGTTGGTATGCACGTACCTCAGTGAATAGGTTGCCTGAAGGTGACTCGAGGACGGTGGCGTAGTTCGGCGTGAGCTGTATAGGGCTTGCACTCTGGCTTGCAGTCTTTGTCTGGGTGGATCCACAGGCAGCCAAAAAGAGAGCGGCGGTCGCCAGCGCTAGGGTGGCGGTCGAAAAACGTCGTATCATCGCTCGGCAACGCCTCGCCTTCGTTGCTCGTAACGATCAAAACTGGGGAACTCCATAGGTGTCTGCGTCACTGCACGCCCTTCACGAGTGAATCAACCAAGGAGGCAAAGCTTAACTGCACCCCGCTGGTGGTCGAGGGGTTGGAGGGAATCATCCAGCGCTCTACTCCCGCTGAGTTGACGATATAGACGAGGTCAGGATGCACTATCATGACCCCGTTCTGGGGGACCGAGATACCAACACCGTAGTTTTGCCAGACGGCGGCGAGAGATTTCAACGACGGACTCGTCAGGAAGTACCAGTTTGGCAACGATGACATTCCCTCTCGATCGGTGAAGATATGCACCGCACGCACGGAGTGAAAGACCGGATTGGATGCTACCGCTATCACATCAGTATTAGCTCGCTGGGCCGGAGTGAGCTGCTCATCAGCCGCACGCAGTTCAGAGGCGATTAGCGGACAGGTATCGGTACACACTGGATCCAGAAAGGTTATGATCAGCGTCTTGCCTCTGAACTGCGATGATGAGACCGGAGTGCCAGATTGGTCAAGCAGCCGGAATGGCGCGGCTGGACGGTCGATCTGAAATGGGGCACCCGAACTCGCCAGCGCAGCCTCAATCGAGTAGCTGGTGTTGACGGCGGCAAAACCGAGCGGCACAGCCCCCATGGCTGCGAGTATTACCACCCACACGCCAAAAAGTCGACCCGCCTGTGCTAGTGTGTTTGGCCAAATATGAACCGGTGCATCCGCGATCGCCTCGTCATACGACAATCCCATCACCATCGCGATCACCAGAACGAGCTCGGGGATCATCGAGTTAGGGTCGGTTCCAGCACCTCCCAGGAAGCCAAAATCCTGAACAAACCACCAGACCAACACCGAAAATACGACGAAGATAGGTACCGTCACCCGTAGACCGCGGCGCAGAAGAAATGAAGCCCCAACAACAAGAAGAACGACTACGGTCAGCGCATTGGCCACCACTTCTCCATGCGCTCCTAGGAGGTGTTCGAAGCCTCGGAGGCTGCTTGCAATAAACGACGGCTGAGGGACTGCAGCCATAGATTTGACCATGTCAAAGATCCGAAAACTCCAAAATCCCCGACCAGGAAGTGCCTCTTGGATCCCGAACGCAATTAGCATCACGCCGACACCGGTCAAAACCCATCGAGGCAACTTCTCGCGCTGCCACCAGCCATAGGGCGCCAACAGGATGAGGGCAGCGGCTACATAGAAGAGCACGCCTCCTGGTGATCCAAAAAGCCAGGATCCGCCATGGCCGAAGGTCTGGCCCATGGCCTCCCCAAAAACCCAGACAAATAAGCCCCAACCCGCTGCTACTAGATATCCCAAGCGTGAGAACCAGCCTTCACGGCCGAGGATGAGCCAAAGTCCAAGAGCGATCTGTAGCCAGATCACCCCTGAGGCTGCCCAGATCGGGTGGCGAAACCACGCGTTGGTACCCCATTGCATCAGTTCCACTAGCCAATGTGGCTGGCCAACCTGGCTCGGCTTAACCACCTGAGAGATCATCGAAGACGGTATCGAGCTCTGCAGCTGCAAGAGTCCGTCAAGGATCCAGAGTGCACCAAAGCCATAGCGTAAGACTGCACGCGCCCTTGGTTCTTGCACGCGGGTCACGCTACCGGCGTCATCTCCACCACGTACGGCTAGCGCCTGAGATCCACGAAAGGCGGTCCCATAGAGCAGAAAACGAGCGGCGATTAGGACTAGTGCCACTACCGCGAGGACAAGTGCCTCCAGCGCTACTCGGTGATAAAATGGAGCCGCGAGTCCAAACGAGCCAAGGCCCGCATTCCCCATCCCAGGCATCTGTTACACTCCTTCGCACACCTGCGGCATAAGCCGCCAACGACGCCAGTTTAGCGTTTGCACTCACCTAAACATGAATCTGGGGCTCTCACCAGCGGCTATCTGTATACCGAAAACCTTCATACTTCTCACAACTCAACCGGGTCAAACGAGAAACGACAGAGACGACTGTCGGTGGGCCATGTCCCCTGTGCAAGGCGTTCATGCAGTTCAAGGCTGTCGTTGGCGACAAAGAGGCAACTGGAATCAGACTCAGTGATCACCTCGATGCCATCAAACAAGGCGGCTGGTTGTGCATCCACAAGCTCACGCGCACGCACTCCGTCCACCCTGGCTATAACCTTCGACGGAGGGAGCCCTAACCGCTGGCGAGAGGCCAACTCCCTCCGATAGAGAGCACGAAGGTTCCGTGACTCAAGGCCCGTAAGCAGATGGTCGTCTGATCCGTCGGTCAAGACGAGCACCTGTTCGCTGATCGACGCTGCACGGTTGCAATAATAGAGTGCGAGAGCAAGGCCCTCGAGCGATGAGACACCATGAAAGTGCTCCACGTTGAGCAGTGCCACCACGCTCGTCTCCTCGATCCGATCGAGCAAACCGTACCCGCCTACCACGACCTGCCAATCTGGCGCGGGGTCACTATCACCACCGACCAGCTCAACCTTAGCGGTCACCGCTCCTGCCAAAAGTGCATGCACACGCGTGGCCGACAGCGCCGTCGCCGCCACCTTGCGGCTTGCACACTTCAGACAGCGCAGCGGGAAGCGCTCACTGCAGCTAGGGCAGTGCATCGCGTCGGCGACCATGCCGTGGCGTACCAGCGCGAGTCGCTCACTCAAGCCAGGATGTGAGACGTCCAGGTTCAGCGGAGCGAGCTGGACATTGCAGTTGGGGCAGCGCTGTAGGGCATGGCACGCCTGGCAGCGCAGCCAACCACGCCAGCCTGCGCTCGGCAAGATCACCGCCAAACGCCGCGAACGATCTCGGCCCAGACCACGATCCAGAATCGCCCCAACGATACCACGATTAGGATCGAGCTCCGCCAACCGAACCAGATCAAACCTTGGCCAACGCCCAGACTCCACCCCGAACGGTTCACGATAGACCCTCGCGTGTGCAGCGACGGCAAGCGGAGGCGCAGCGGTCACCACCGTCACACGTATGCCCTCTATGCTCGCACGCAGGCGAGCTACCTCGAGCCCATCCGCGCAAGGTGTCGACTGTTCGCGCATACTGGGATCAGCTGGATCGAGCACTAATAGGTAGTCGACCTCGGACAAGGGCGCAAAAGCGCCGAAACGACTACCAACCACCACCTTGACGGTTCCGTTCGCGATCTCCACCCAATCGGTCTCGGCATCACCCGCCTGCAATCCAGCCTGGGTAAGCGCCAGCAGTAAGCGTTCGCGCTGGCGTGAGGTTGGGCAGATGACGATGCCAGCGGAGTGCGGATGATCGCGCACGTAACCAGCCGCTGTCTCGACGGAGCTCACCCCCATCGAGTGCCAGATGAGATCCAGAGGGGCGAGCCTCGGTGGCCACCATGACTCCTCTTCACCATGAGCGTAACCGTCGGACGTAGCCGCATTCCGCACACGATCGCGAGTGTTCTCATTACTGACGACAACCTCATTGCCAGACTGAACGCCATCCCCATCGTGAGCAGGTCGTCCGACCGCTCGATCAACGCTCACTAGCGCGGCATCCCGAACCCGCGGACTCCGGGTCTTTCGCAAGAAGTAGACGGGAGAGCAGACGTACCAGCGAGAGGCGAGCATGGCGAGCTGGATGAGCCCTCCGTGCACAGCCCGCCTTCGACAGCGAATAACCTCCTTGAGCTCGGGTGATTCATCCTCGGTCGAGATCGAAATCACCCAGGCAGCAATGCGTCGCGTCTGCAAAGGCACGATTATCTCATCACCCAAGCGAGGAGTACCTAGGCTCTCCGGCCACCGATATCGATAAGGTCCGGGGCGTCCTACAATCTCGACGACGACGTCGACGACGACGTTAGAGGCCAAGCTCCGCCTTGAAGGGCTCCAACCGAGTCGTCTCCTCCCAGGTAAAACCGCTGGAGGATCTGCCAAAATGGCCGTAGGCCGCTGTCCTTCTGTAGATCGGCCTCCGAAGGTCTAGCGCCTCGATGATGGCCGCTGGTCGAAGATCAAAGATCGTCAGAATCGCCGCCTCGATCTTGGCAGGATCTACCACCTCGGTGCCGAAGGTGTCGACCATGATGGATACCGGGTGTGCCACGCCAATCGCATAGGCTATCTGGACCTCACACCGGCTAGCCGCGCCTGAAGCAACGACATGTTTTGCCACCCATCGAGCAGCGTAGGCTGCCGATCGATCAACCTTAGAGGGGTCCTTGCCGGAGAAGGCTCCGCCACCATGGCGAGCCGCACCTCCATAAGTATCAACGATGATCTTGCGACCAGTGAGGCCAGTGTCGGCATGGGGGCCACCGATCTCGAACCGACCGGTCGGGTTGGTCAGTACCTCTAGCCCACTTACATCGATGGTCCGAGGCAACATCGGTTCGATCACGATCGAGGTCAAATCAGGCTTAAGTAGGGTCTCTAGATCGATTCCCGCCTGATGTTGTGTAGAGATCAGCACCTTGTCGATACGAACCGGTCGATACCCTTCGTACTCCACCGTTACCTGAGTCTTGCCATCAGGACGCAGGTAAGGGAGGAGTCCGGCACGCCGCACCTCCGTCAAGCGCTGGGCTAGTCGATGGGCAACCCAGATAGGCAGTGGCATCAGATCGGGGGTCTCGTCACAGGCAAAACCAAACATCATCCCTTGATCTCCCGCCCCTAGCGAAGAGAGTGGATCTCCCTGTCCAGCCCGGGTCTCATAGGCGGTAAGGACGCCATTGGCGATATCTCGCGACTGTTCATCCAACGAGACCACGACCCCACAGGTATTGCCGTCGAAGCCGTAGGTCTCATTGTCATAGCCGATATCACAGATTGTGCGTCTCACGATCTTCGGTATATCGACATAGCCCTCGGTGGTGATCTCTCCAGCGACCACTACGAGTCCAGTGGTGAGGAGGGTCTCGCAAGCCACTCTAGAGATTGGATCCTGTGCGAGGATCTCATCGAGAATGGCGTCAGATATCTGATCCGCCATTTTGTCTGGGTGTCCCTCGGTCACCGACTCCGAGGTAAAGAGGTAAGAACGCATATTTCTCCCAACGTTTGCAGATAGGGTCTCAGTCTAGACCTCGATGAGAGCGACGATCGCCGCGAGGATACTCGCCGCTATCTCCGTCTTTGGAGCCATCTCGATCCGACGTTGGCGACCGAGCCGGTCAAGAAGATAGACCGCGTTAGTCACGGATCCAAACTCAGACCCTGGTTCTGCGACATTGTTGCCAACGATCAGGTCGACTCCCTTGTTAGCGAGCTTATTGGCCACACTCTCCTCGAGCCTTTCAACCTCAGCGGCAAACCCGACGATCACCTGCGGCTGCTTACGATGTTGGACCAGCTCAACCAAGATATCCGGATTCGGAACCAACGACAGCTCGAGTCGCTCCTTGCCTGCTCGCTTGACCTTCCCAGCGAATGGCTCGGCTACCCGGAAGTCAGCGACGGCGGCGCTCATGATAAGCACATCAGAGTCTTCCTGTGCGCTCCGCATGGCGTCGAGCATCTGCTCCGCGCTCTCGACGCGCAAAACCTCAACGAGATCGGCTCGAAAGGGAGGATCTACGGTGGTCACGCAACGCACAGACGCACCAGCCAGCGCCGCCACCTGAGCAAGCGCCCAACCCTGACGTCCACTCGATCGATTCCCGATGTAGCGTACCGCATCTATTGGCTCGCGGGTTCCACCAGCAGAGACGGTTATCCGCAGTCCATCTAGCGGTCCCGCTCCAGGTGTGAGCCAATAGTGAACCGCCTCCACAACCCACAACGGATCAACAAGACGCCCAATACCCACATCACCGCCGGCTAGACGGCCCTCGGCTGGTCCGACGAAGTGGACACCATCGCCGACCAACGTCATCACGTTTCGCTGAGTCGCTGGCGCCTCCCACATCGCGGAGTGCATTGCTGGTGCGACGACGACCGGACCATCAAAGGCCAGCAACAGTGTAGAGCCGAGGTCATCAGCAACCCCATGAGCCATCTTGGCTAGAAAATCAGCCGTCGCCGGCACTACCACAACCAGGTCAGCCCACTCTGCGAGTTCGGTATGCGGAGATGGAGAGTCACCAAAAAGAGACCGAAAAGGGTTGCTATGCGCTACCGAAGCTACGGCTTGGACACCAAGAAACCTTTCGGCTGCATCAGTAAGGAGCACCCGAACTTCATAGCCTCTATCGAGAAGTTCACGAATTACCTCAAGCGACTTGAAGGCAGCTACCCCACCGGTGACGAGTACGACAACTCGCCAAGACGAGGTCCTACTCTGGTTCGTCGTCGCCGTCGACCGACTCCTCGACTACTTCCTGACGAAACTCTGGAACGATCTTTCCAGCGGCTATCTCATCGAATGCAAGCGAGAGTGACTTTGCCGCGTCCGACTCCATCTGCGGTGGGATGAGGGTACCAAGTCCATCACCGAGCCTACTGCGATACTCATTAATCTGACGGGCTCTCTTGGCAGCGAGCGAGACAAGGATGAACTTCGATCCCGTCTCCTCGAGAAGAACCTCGATCGGCGGCATCAGCATCGATCTCGTACGTTCCATAGATGGCTCCTCATCGTAATAAATCCCGTCGGACCCTGAGCACGACGGCCGGGGCGCCAACGAACGGCTCACACCCTGCGCCAATTCTAGTTGATCGACGACGATTTGCATCCTCGCGTGAGGATAGCGACCGGCGGTGGTGGCTCATCGATAGCCCAACGTCTAGATCCAGCGGGCACATTTGGTCGCCAACAGGTGTCTCACCAACGCTCGGTCATCAACGACCAGCGAGTAGGGATAAAGGGTTGAGCGTATCTGGAGAGCCTTGGGGAAGAGATCTACCCTCGCCAACTACGCCGGGCGACGTGGCAAGTCAGTAGATAGCCCTTTTAAGAGCACGAACAGTTGGTGCGGCCAAACCTGGGCAGACAAGACGGCGTCAGGTTGGTGTTGACCTTTTGGCCAACCAGCCCTCTATCAGTGCTACCACCTCGGCAACACTGGTATCCAAATCGTTGTTGACTACCACGTTGTCGGCGACACTACGAGCAATATCCATCTCATCAGTTGCGATCGCGATCCGCCTTGCAATATGATCTGCGTCATCTCCTCGTTGCGCCATACGATCGCGCAACGTGTCGAGCGAAGGTGGCTCTAGGCCGATGATCAGCGCTGACGGTTCCAGTCCTCTGACGGTACGCGCCCCTTTGGCATCGATCTCCAAGAGCAGCACCCGACCATTCTCAGGAGCCGTCCGAGGGGTCCCGTAGAGGTACCCACCAAACTCCTCCCACTCGAGGAAAAATCCAGCATCGATAGCTGAGACAAAACGTTCACGACTCACAAATGTATAGGCATCAGCAGACTCCCCATCCCTACGCTCTCTCGTGGTCCATGACCGCGAGAGAGCCAGGTACGGAAGTCGCATCACAACCTCACTAGCAATCGTTCCCTTGCCGACCCCACCGGGGCCGCAGAGGACAACGGTCAGTGGCGCTCAGTCTCCTCGATAAGACGCTTGCGTTGGATAGCTCCAAGTCCTTGGACTCGACGAGTATCAGCGATACCGATCTCCTCCATAATCCTGCGAGCCTTGACCTTGCCGATCCCAGGAAGAGACTCGAGCACCGAAAGCACCTTCATCCTCCCTACGATCTCATCCTTCTCGGCTTCCGAGAGCAGCGCGGTCAGCGTTAAGCTCCCCAACTTCAGGCGTTCCTTCACCTCAGCACGGGCTCTCCTCGCCTCTGCACCCTTTGCAAGTGCGGCGGCCCTCTGTTCTGGTGTCAATTGTGGTGGCAATGGCATAAGCGCAAATTAGCAGACAACGAGGAACAACGAGACCGTTTTGACAAGAAAACCGATAAAACCCTCTGTTTATTAGCCAAGAAGACCGCTAACTAGGGACTCCGCCGCAGCCTTTGGATCAGCTGCGGCGGTGACTGTACGACCAATGACCAGATAGTCAGCGCCGGCCGCAAACGCCTCTTGCGCGGTGGCTGGCCGCCCCTGATCGTGGGTGGGAGCTCCAGACTGGCGAATACCTGGCACCACCGACACCATTGACGGGGCGACTGCCCTGATGGTAGCCAGATCGTGTGCGCTCGCCACATATCCCTGCACGCCGGCGGCAAAGGCATGTGAGATCCGTGTCTTGAGTAGACCCGACTCCACCCGTGACTCCGACGTCAGCACCGAGACCGCGAGTGCGATAGGCATCTCCTCGTCCGCCTTCCGCGAGCCCTCCATCAGACCCTGCATCCCAAGCCGTAACATCTCAACGCCACCGGCTGCGTGCAGGGTAACAAATGTCGGACCCAGCGATCCTAGAACATGGGCAGCCCGACCGACCGTGGTTGGAATGTCGTGAAGTTTTAGGTCTATGAACACCCGGAACCCTGCTTCACGGAGTGAGAATACCACAGAGGGCCCCGCTGCTGAAAATAGCTCAAGACCAACCTTGGCGGTGGCGAAATACTCGCCAAGACTCGTCGCCAACCGTAGCGCGGCTACTGCATCGTCTAGATCTAGGGCCAGAATCAAACGCTCTCTTGCAGAACCCTCTATTGATGCCATTTTCACCTCTCCGTTGTCTGTTTGTTCTCCGACCACATCACACCATCCCTCACTCCAATTCACCGGCCCCACCTGGTCGATCAAGACCCTCGAAGCGAGCAAGAAATGACAAAAGTGAGTTGCAACCCTGGTTCGATACCTTCACCTCAAGTTCTTGTACGAGAAGCTGGGATCGACGGGGATCAACGAAGTTAGCGGTTCCAATTTGCACTGCATTAGCACCGGCTGTCAACATTCTTACTACACTATCCACCGTGCTAATACCACCAACTCCGATAATAGGAATAGACGGAAAATAGCTACGTAGATCGGAGACAATGCGAAGCGCCATTGCATGAATTTGAGCACCCGATAGGCCTCCTCCACGAGCTGTCCCAAGAACCGACTTTCCCTTATACAGCCACTGACCGAACACCGTGTTAATCGCTACGAGCCCATCGGCTCCAGCCTGAATCGCCGCCTCAGCTACCGCTAGCACTCGGTCGGTGTTCGGGGACAACTTCACGTAGAGAGGATGGTTGGTCTCTTGACGGCAGCGAGATACTATCCCACTAACCGCTGTCGGGTCGTGAGCAAATAGACGATCACCTGCGTCGGTATTGGGACACGAGACGTTCAGTTCTATGAAGGCCGCCTGGGGTGCACCCTGGGCCAAAGTGCGCGTCGCCTCCACGTAATCCTCTATCGTCCTACCCCAAATGCTCACCGCGAACGTCGCCCCTGAACTAGCAAGCATTGGATAGTATTCGTTCAGCCATCGTTCGACGCCGGGACCAGGTAGGCCCACGGAATTTAGCATCCCAACCGGCAACGGAGCGAGCCTCGGCGCAGGGTTTCCAGCATGGGCAAAGATCGCCAGCGACTTGACCACATGGGCGCCGAGCCGCGATAGGTCGAGCACATTCGCAAACTCGACACCGTAGCCAGCCGTACCTGCCGCCGTCATGATCGGGTTTTGCAACCGCAGCTCTCCCAGGCACACGCCCAAGTCAACGTCTACCACTATCGATGGTACTCCTGGATCGGAGACACGCCGTAGCCGGACTCCCGCAAGGCTCTAATACCGCCTACCGCGGCCAAAGCTGCCGACATAGTAGTGATGCACGGAACTCTAAGTCGTTGCGCCGTCGCCCGTATCCGATGGCCATCGACTCTCGGACCTGACCCCTCAGGCGTGTTGATCACCAGACCCACCCGACGAGAGTTCAAGAGCCAGACGGCATCAACCGCACCATCCCTGGCGGTGCCGATATCGGTTACCCGTTCCTCATGAACCTTATCTACCAGCACCGTTATTGGGACACCATTGCTACGAAGGAAACCAGCGGTGCCGTAGGTGGCTCCCAATGAGAATCCGAGCTCGACAAGTTGGCGAGCCAGGTTCACGCCGCTCGCCTTGTCGCGATCTGCGAGCGACAGAAATACCATGCCAACATTAGGGAGCACGGTCCCTGCTGCAATCTGTGATTTTGCAAAGGCAAGCTCGAAGGTAGTGTCGACTCCCATGACCTCGCCAGTAGAGCGCATCTCGGGGCCTAACAGCGAATCGGCTGCAGGAAAGCGCTGGAATGGGAGGACCGCCTCTTTAACCGAATAGTGCGTGCCTCGTCGGGTCGTAGTGACTCCAGAGGCTCGTATCTCAGCAAGCGTCTCGCCTACCATCACCCTAGCCGCGATCTTGGCCAGCGGTATTCCAGTCGCCTTCGCCACAAACGGTACCGTTCGCGAAGCCCGTGGATTAGCTTCGATGACATAGACGGTCTCATCTTTGATCCCAAACTGCATGTTGATCAGACCGACGACCTCAAGCTCATTGGCGACGGCCTCTATGATCTGCTCGATTCGCTGAATCACCTCAGGGCTAAGCGTTACCGGCGGCAGAACACAGGCAGAGTCGCCTGAGTGGACACCAGCCTCCTCGACGTGCTCCATCACGCCACCTATGAGCACCTCGCCCACGCTGTCGCGCACAGCATCGACATCGACCTCGATAGCGTCCTCCAAGAAGCGATCGATAAGCACAGGGCGAGACTGCGACATCTGCCCCTCATCACTCAGCGAGGCGAGTCGCAGGAAGCTCCGTCTAAGATCGACCTCATTGGCCACGATCTCCATAGCACGTCCACCAAGGACGTAGGATGGCCGAATCAACACCGGATAGCCGACCTTACCGGCCGCCTCCACCGCCTCTTCGAGGTTGGTAACTGTTGCCCCAGGAGGCTGTAAGATGCCGAGCGATTCGCACAAAGCTGACCAGCGATTACGGTCCTCAGCCCGGTCAATGGAGGCAGCAGATGTCCCGAGAATAAGTTCAGCATCAAGATGGCGAGCGAGTTTGAGTGGCGTCTGTCCCCCAAAGGCGACAAATACGCCGCGCAAGTTAGAGGAGGTGCGCTCGGTCTCGATCACATCCAAGACGTGTTCGAGCGCCAAAGGCTCCATGTAGAGCCGCGAAGAGGTGTCATAATCGGTGGAGACCGTCTCGGGGTTGGAGTTAACCATCACCGTCTTGTAACCCATCTCCTGGAGCGCGAAGCTGGCGTGCACGCAACAGTAATCAAACTCAATGCCCTGACCGATCCGATTCGGCCCTGATCCGAGGATGATCACCGTCGGCTCCTCGAGCCCGGTGACCTCGGTCGCCTCCTCGTTCGAGGAGTAAAAATAGGGTGTATGGGCCTCGAACTCCCCGGCACAGGTGTCGACAGACTGATAGCTAGCTCCAAGACCAAGACTAAGTCGGTGCTGACGGACCAGCGCTAAGTCGGTACCGAACAGGTAAGCCAACTGTGCATCGCCAAAACCGGCTCGTCGCGCAGCCAACAGCTCCTTGTATCCAAGGCTCGCAAGGTCAGGGACGAACGTCTCCAAGGAGCGTCGAGTTCGAACGATCTGGTCGATTTCGGCCAAGAACCAAGGGTCGATACGGGTCGCAGCGTGGACGACTTCGAGCTCGATACCACGGTAGAGAGCCTCTGCTACCAGAAATATCCTGGTTGGCGATGCAACTGCTAGCTCACTAAGGAGATCCTCATCGGTTAGCCGTCGAAGACCACGTTCTCCTTCATCACAGTTGAGGCCATCTCTAGCGCGCTCGATCGAACGTAAAGCCTTCTGGAGCGCCTCGGCGAAGCTCCTGCCTATAGCCATCGCCTCTCCGACCGACTGCATCGAGGTCGAGAGGACCTCAGGGACTCCTTCAAACTTCTCAAAGACCCATCGTGGAATCTTCACCACCACGTAGTCAAGTGCGGGTTCAAAGCTCGCCGGTGTCACCACAGTTATATCGTTATTAATCTCATCGAGCGTGTAGCCAAGCGCGAGCTTGGTCGCGATCTTAGCGATCGGGAATCCGGTCGCCTTCGACGCTAACGCCGAGGAGCGCGAGACCCGAGGATTCATCTCCACGACTACCATCCGTCCAGTAGCAGGGTC
The DNA here is from genome assembly GCF_000949255.1 of Ferrimicrobium acidiphilum DSM 19497. Lineage (NCBI taxonomy): Bacteria > Bacillati > Actinomycetota > Acidimicrobiia > Acidimicrobiales > Acidimicrobiaceae > Ferrimicrobium > Ferrimicrobium acidiphilum. The sequence continues at coordinate 51,559 of NZ_JXUW01000018.1, forward strand.
GACGGCGAACTGGACATTTGATCCACCAGTCTCCACTCCTACGCCACGCAATATCGCGAACGACAGCGAGCGCATCTCCTGGTACTGGAGGTCGGTCAGAGTCTGGATCGGCGCCACCGTGATCGAGTCGCCGGTGTGCACCCCCATCGGGTCGAGGTTCTCGATCGAGCAGACGACGACACAGTTGTCGTTAGCATCGCGCATAACCTCGAGCTCGAACTCCTTCCAGCCCGCGATCGACTCCTCTATCAGGACTTCGTGGACTGGCGAGGCCATGAGACCCGCCTCCATCATCGACTGGAACTCCTGCTGTGAATGTGCGATTCCGGTTCCAGCTCCTCCAAGGATGAACGACGGACGCAACATCACTGGAAAACCCAACGACTCGGCGATACGGGTCGCATCCTCAATTGAGTGCGCGAGACCACCTTTGATAGTCGCGTGCTCATAACCCATAGAGATCAAAAGATCCTTGAAGGCCTCACGACTCTCGGCCACAAGGATCGCCTCGGGCTTGGCCCCGATCATTTGAACCCCATAGCGTGCTAAAACTCCGCTGCCATCGAGATCCATCGCCAGGTTCAAGGCGGTCTGCCCTCCGAGCGTAGGCAGCAGCGCATCTGGCCGCTCGCGCTCGATTATCTTGGTCATGACCTCTAACGTCAACGGCTCGATGTAAGTAGCGTCAGCGAACTCTGGATCGGTCATGATCGTAGCTGGGTTGGAGTTCGCTAATATAACTCGGATCCCCTCATCACGAAGTACGCGACACGCCTGCACACCCGAGTAGTCAAACTCGCTGGCCTGTCCTATGACGATCGGACCTGATCCAATCACCAGTACCGAATCTATCCCATTCCTTTTAGGCATGAAAAACACCTCCGTTGGCGATCAAACCAGCGATCTGAGTAGCCATGTAAGTCCGTTCCTCAAGCGGACCTGGCGCCGCCTCAGGATGATACTGGACGCTCAGGGCACGAAGCTCGGGACACCGAAACCCCTCCACTACACCATCAAAGAGATTGCGGTGGGTGATCTCTACCTCCGTGTCGAGATCACCAAGCGACTCCTCATCGACCGCGTAGTTATGATTCTGGGCGGTGATGGCGACGCTATTATCGGTGAGACGAGCAACCGGATGGTTGGAGCCGTGGTGCCCAAACCTGAGCTTGTAGGTACTAGCCCCTAGAGCAAGAGCGAGCAGCTGATGGCCGAGACAGATGCCTGCGATCGGAACCTCACCCACCAATGCAGCGATGGTGGCAACCTTGTCTCCAAGCGCCTCGGGGTCACCAGGGCCGTTAGAGAGAAAGACGGCAGAGGGAGCTAGAGCCCGAATTTGGCTTACACCGACACTCGCATTGACCACGACGATCTCCCAAGGTCCTCGTAGGCTCGCCAACATCGCACGCTTCACGCCATAGTCAATGACCACAAGTCGGCCGGGAGTGGCGCCTTCAGAGACAGCGAGCGGTGCAATGGTATAGCTAGATGCGGTCGAAACCTGATCAACCAGATTCCTACCCTCGGTTCCGACGGCGTCTCGCACCTCGGCAAGGGCGGACTCTGGGTCCTCAGTTGTCAATCTCCCCGGTATAGCACCGACGTCACGAAGGTGGCGCACTAGTCGACGGGCATCGAAATTTACAAACAACGGAACCCCGGCCATCTCCAGCACCGACGCTAGCGAACGCTGGGCTGCAAAATTCGATACCCGTACGGTATAACGTGGTGCGAGTACGGCCGAGACCCACACTCTGGCACTTTGGAAATCAGCTTGAGTCAGCCCATAATTACCTAACTGGGCCGTGGTGAAACACACCATCTGGCCAAAGTACGAGGGATCGCTGATCACCTCTTGGTAGCCACTCATCGCCGTGTTGAACACCACTTCTGCAGTGACCGATGGCGGCGGCGACTGGTTAGAGTGAACAAACTCACCGGCAAAGCGAGTACCGTCCTTGAGCACTAGCCATCCAGGTGTGGTGACGAACAACTCGACATCGAAGCCGGCCGAGCCACTGCCGCCGATCTCTAGTCGATAGTCCTCGGTCCCATCAGACCTTTTCAACACCCTCATCGGCGCCTCAGAAGCACTAGAGGTACCCGGAGCAGGAACTCCCTCGGACGTCACCAGCTCACAAGAAGCACCCAAATGCTCCGCCTGAAGAGCCAAATCCTCATGCATCGACGACCTCTCCTTCATCAACGACCTGTCTGCCAGCAAGAAAGACATCATCAACCCGCCCGATCAACATCTCTCCACGATAAGGAGAGTTCCCTGACCTGTACCACCGACTTGGTATCTCCCTGGGCTCAGCACTTGGATCGATAACCACCAAATCAGCTCTGGCCTGCGGTGCCAATCGGATCGAACGCCCAAGCACCTCAGCTGGTCCAGACGTCAAACACGAGAGCAATCTACCAAGGGCAATCCACTCCGGCGAAGCCAGATCCGATCCGAGCTTCCTTCTCTCGCCGGATTCAATCGTACGCCAGAGCGCCGTCCACGTCGCTGGCATCGCCTCGGAGATACCAACCATTCCAAACGCGGCCTCCTGGTAAGAGCCTCGCTTTCTCGAGTCTGGATGAGGAGCATGGTCAGTGGCCACCGCATCGAAGCTGCCGTCGAGCACCCCTTGCAGGAGAGCCATCTGCGTAGGGACAGAGCGCAACGGTGGGTTCACCTTGAACCTGGTATCACCGCCGAGCACACGAGTATCCGGGAGCAACAGGTGATGGGGGGTCACTTCGGCCGAGATCCGCAAACCCTCCCGCTTCGCCTGCCGAAAGAGGTTCAACGACTCACGTGCACTCACATGCTGGAGGTGGAGTCGTCCAGGAATACCTTTGAGGAGCTCGATATCCCTAGCGACCATCACCGACTCCGCGACCTCTGGAATGGAGGCTACCCCAAGTGCATCCGCCGCTACTCCGTCATTTACCACCCCACCCGCAGCGAGCGCCGCATCCTCTGAATGCTGGGCTATTAGGACTCCGAACTCTGCCGATGCCACCAACGCCTGACGCATGACGCTACTATCCTGGATCCCGGAACCATCATCACTAAAGATCTCGACCCCAGCATCCACCAGACGTTCAAAATCCACCAACCTGTGGCCCTCGCGGCCGAGGGTTACTGTCGCAGCTTGGACGACCTCGATGGGGAGGGTGGCAAATAACGAATTCGCCTCTCGCCACCGCTCAACACGATCAATCGGTGGCTGAGTATTCGCCATCGCGACGATGACACCGTAGCCTCCCACTAATGCTGCTCGGGCGATAGAGGTCGGATCGTCGTCCTCATCAACTCCTGGGTAGCGAAGATGGGTGTGGAGATCTATAAATGTCGGAGCAATCACCCTTCCTTCACAAACGACTACCCTATCGACGTCCGATCTATCCAATCCACGATCGACTGCCATAACTCTTGTCTCCTCCATGAGGAGATCAGCACGACAGAATCGTCCTCCAACAAAGACGACGCCACCAGCGAACAGGGTACGCATAAGAGGAACTCCTTAGGCTCGATGGATGGTAACACCGTGGGGGGTCACCGCCACGTACTCAGACAGTGCAGACGGAAGGTTCTTCCCGACGTAATCAGGACATATCGGCAGCTCACGGTGTCCTCTATCCACAAGTACCGCCAGTTGAATCAGTTCAGGACGATAGCTGGAGAGGATCGCTTCAAGCGCGGCGCGAGCCGTGCGTCCACTCTGAATTACGTCATCGACGAGGATGACCACGCCCTGCTCGACTGGAAGTCTTTGGTCAATACCAACCGCATCGACAACTGCAGTACGCGGGCGGTCATCACGAAAGGAGGAGATACTGACCTCAGAGAACGCAATCTCCAACTTCGCGTACTCAACCAGTCGTTCGCACAGCCTCCGCCCTAACCATACACCACCGCTCCGAATCCCTATCACCGAGAGAGGATTAGACTTTAGCGACTGCACTCGTTGTAAGCGTTCGAGGATCTCATGGGCCATACGAGCGATCATCCGCTCAACCTCAGCCTCATCTAGGACTGTAGAACTACGCGCCACGATTCTCCTTCCGTCCGAGCCTCACAGGACACAGTTAACGGTCGATACGATCCTAATCGCAGCCACACGCGACCACTCCAAGGGAGCTAAAACAAGCACAGCGCACAATTAGCCCCATGGGACAGACCAGAGTTATCGTTGGACGCGTATTCCTCGGCAATCTTGCGAAGGCGCTGCCTACGACAGCCATCAAGAGAGGGAATCCACCTGGAGAAGGATATTCGAGAGGAAGGGATCTGATCAAAACAAACGAGCGTCAAACGCTATATTTCCGGCTCTATTGACATTCATGTGGATAGATTTGGCCCGGATCTGATCCATAGCCCCAGTTCAGTGGGGGTATTTGGAGCTGAAATGGCCACATAAGAAACGCGCACGGTTTCTGAGCTCTAAATTTGGTGTTGGTTTGCCATCAAAATGGAGTTCAGAACCGTGCGCGCTACCTCTCTAGTTAAGCAGATGCTTGCCCTTCGCAGTGTCACCGTCATCGAGGTTTTAGTTCGTCCACACGAACTGCTGATAAAACTTAGGCTTACCCGATCGCGGTTGGTATGCCCTAAGTGCTCCTATACGACCCGGTCCTGTTATGACACGAGAACGCTCGACTCCCGATGGAGACACCTCGACATCGGGACTCACCAGACGTGGCTCTCGTGCCAACTGAGACGACTCCGGTGTCCAACCCACGGGGTGATCACTGAGGCAGTACCATTTGCCCGACCAGTTGGGGAGTCGCGGTTTACGAGGGACTTCGAGCACTTGGTAGCTTGGGCATGCGCCAAGATGGATAAGACCACGGTGACAAAACTGCTCAGAGTCGCCTGGCGTACGGTAGGAACGATCTGTGAACGAGTCGTCACGCCAAGAGCTCGATCCCAACCGTCTTGATGACCTCTTCATTCTCGGAGTCGACGAGATCAGTTATCGCAAGCACCACAACTACTTAACGCTTGTCACCAATCACGAGACGGGCAAGATCGTCTATGGGGCAGAGGGGAAAGTGCCAAGAGCCTAGATGAATTCTTCGATGACCTGGGTGAAGAACGGATTGCCAAGATCAAGGCAGCCACAATGGATCTCGGTCCAGCCTTTGCCAAGGCCTTCCGCGAGAAGGCACCTAACGCCCAAATCTGTCTCGATCCATTTCATGTGGTTAAGGTGCGCCATGAGGCGCCATGTATTCCTGCGGTGATGAAAGGACACCGCCTCTTGGGATGTCGCAGCATCCCAGCGAAGCTGAGGGCAGTCTAACCGAGGAGGTGCTCGGGAGGGCGGGAAGCAGCCCTGACAACGACGGGACGAACTGGTACTGCCAGACGGTTCGGGCCCGGCTAGCAAGACAGAGAGGTGTAACGAAAGTGAACCAGTGGTTGAACCCGCTTAAGCGTGAAACCGACCCCAAATCTGGTAGATATGGGTCGGGCAGCGGTGCGTATCCTTCCTATGTACTAGGAGGGACAACTCGTGCAATGGCTATTGATGTCAGTGTAAGAGGTCATGGTGAAGGCCTGCGGCGTAACCATGACGAGGCCGCAGCGGAAGAGCTGGGCACCCATCCTGTCAAAGGAAACATGGTGAACATGGGAACCATCCCGAGGTCGCCCTCGCTCTCGCACATCCAGTGCGAAGACGGGCAGGCCCACCGTCGGCTGATGGCCTCGGGATGGGGCGGAGGATTCGTAGTAGTCAGAGGACGGGAAAGCCGTCTACAAGGCGAAGGAATCCAGCGAACCCGTAGTAGAAGTACTGCAATGCCAGGAGGTCGCCGGTGAATACCGACGCATGTTGGCCAACGCTCGATGAAGCCAAGGTCACAGTACTGGGAATGCAGACCAAGCTACACCAATGGGCGACCGATGCCCCTAATCGTCGGTTCTGCGACCTGTATAACCTCGTCTACGACCCCGCCTTCTTGATGGTGGCGTGGGATCGAATACGGAGGAATCGAGGAGCACGTTCGGCCGGAGTGGATTACGTGAGACCAAGCGACATCCCCCGAGATGAGGTATCCATCCTGTTTCAGCTTCGAGATGATCTCAAAGCCGGCAGGTTCGTACCTCTACCCGTGCGGGAAAGGATGATACCGAAAGCGTCGGGGAAACTCCGCCGCCTAGGCATTCCAACTGCTCGGGACCGAATCGTGC
>NZ_JXUW01000019.1 GCF_000949255.1 Ferrimicrobium acidiphilum DSM 19497
AAAGTCCAGATGAACTACCACGTACGGGTCCTAGACGGCTACTACTCGGTTCCCTACGATCTGGTTGGACAGACCCTTGATGTACGGGTTACCAGAACCACAGTGGAGATCTTCTCGGCTGGAGTGCGCATAGCGAGTCACCGACGATGCGAGAGGAAGGGTCAGTACCAGACTTCTTTTGCGCACATGCCCTCGAGTCACCAGGCCCAGGCATCATGGACCCCGGCAAGGATACTCAAGTGGGCTCGGACGATAGGACCAAGTACCCAGGTGGTCTGTGAGACGATCATGTCTGGACGGCACTACCCAGAACAAGGCTTTAACCAGTGCAGAGGTATCTTCAACTTGGCATCGAAGGTCTATACCCCAGAGCGTGTCGAGGCGGCATGTGAGAGAGCAATAGCGATCCATAGCCCTCTGTACAAGAGCGTGGTCTCTATCTTGAAAAACGGACTCGATGCCGTCGCACTCGCCCCACCGCCTGGCCCGCCACCTATTGAGCATCAAAACATCAGGGGAACCGAGTACTACAAGGAACTGCTCGCCGGCGGTCAGGAGAACGTGACATGTTGAACAACCAGACGATTGGGACCCTGACAGACCTTGGGTTAAAGGGGATGGCAGACGCGTTTCGTGAGCAGCTAGAGAGTGTCCAATACCTCGAGCTCAGCTTTGAGGAACGCTTCGCAATGTTAGTAGACCGGGAGGCAATGGATCGAGAGGCCAGAAGGCTCGCTACCCGGCTTAGAGCTGCCAAGCTCAGACATCAAGCCAGCATTGAGGACCTCGACTTTCACACCCCGAGGGGACTGGAGCGTTCGATGATCATGGGCTTTAGCTCATCTCACTGGGTAGATGCACACCAGAACATTCTGGTCACCGGTCCAACTGGAATAGGTAAGAGTTACCTTGGGTGTGCGCTGGCCTACGCTGGGATTCGATCTGGCCATAGTGCACTGTACCGGAGGGCACCAGCTCTCTTTGCGGATCTAGCCATCGCCAGAGGTGATGGAAGGTATCTGAAGGTACTACAGAGCCTTTCACGCGCTGAGATACTAGTCATAGACGATTTCGGACTCACACCACTCACAGGGAGCGAACCCTCGGACCTATTGGAAGTGTTAGAGGATCGATCCGAACGCAAGTCGACCATCGTCACCTCACAGCTTCCCGTTGACTCCTGGCACGAGGCACTTGGGGATCCGACACTCTCTGATGCAGTCCTAGATCGCCTGCTGTGCAACGCTCACGTTATCCAGATGTTCGGGACCTCCATGAGGACAAAGAAGTCATGAGTGTGAGCCGACAAGAACAAAGTCGAGAGCCATTACGTAACGTTACGAAACCATCGTTGTCAAGGATCTGCGAGGGGCCGGGATGCACCCAGATTCTGGGCCAACAACCCAGGGGAAGACCAGCCCGGTACTGCTCGGCCGCTTGTCGTGTAGCCACACATCGACGACGAAGGAGAGGACCGGTCACAGCAGAGGTGCACTTTGGCTCCGCTAGCACAAGAAATCGAAACGAGGAGCGGTCGTGGATGGTCAAGCTACGTCGCGACAACGACGAACTGATCGTTGTCATCGGTCAGAGAGGTATGCTGCAAAGTTGTGTATGGACCACTTCAAAAGCGTCTTCGGACCCAGTTTGGGTTCGGTTGCTAACCGGTTGACCAATCGGGTGTGATTCCTACACAAATGCCACCAACTACCATAGCAGCCGGAGGGACGTTGGGTACAGGTTTGGGTGACTAACTCAACGTTCGTGGCTAGGGTTCGACGATGAACTCAGTGCCGATGAGTTCGCTGATTGTGATGCTCTCCTCACACGAGGGGCAATGCCCACCGATCCCGACTCGTCGCATGAAGGTGTGACACTGCGGGCAGCGTTGTTCTCCAAGAGAGCGCTCACCACAGGTATCGCACTCATAGACGGTGATCTCCCGACGTGGCTGGGATCTTGGGACCCTGAGCGTCGGGAGAGTACCCGAACTACGACGTCGTCGATAGGCACTGGCCCGACAGGCATCTGAGCAGTAGGTTCTCCTCCCCGAGGGGCCAAAGCTACTCCCACAGACTGGGCACGCTATCGTAACGCTATCGTGACGTAACGGGGATTTGACTCCTGGTGGCTCCACACTCGGGTGACGTTGGTTGATCTTATTGACACTGGACATGGTGATACTCCAATTCTTAGGCAGTTCTTGCATCGGTGACTGGATCCGAGGGACGGCCCCTCACGGGCCTTCAGCGATAGTTTTGTGCGCTAAGAGTCTGCTCTAGGCGGTATCGGCGCGTACGCCATTAACGAAGGCAACGCCAGAGATGACCTCTGCGATGCGTTCGTGACCGGTGATGCGCCGCCAGGACTTCTCGGCTTCAAGACCCAGCTGGTAGAGCATTCCAAGAGCGGATTCGTTGGAGAAGGCACCCTTTACCTTGACGGTTCTATGACGTAGAGTCGCAAAGGTCGACTCTATCGGGTTGGTTGTACGCAGGTGTACCCAGTGTTCAGCTGGGAAGTCATAGAAGGCCAAGAGCGCGTCGGTGTCCTTGGTCAGGCAGTTGACAGCCTTTGGGTACTTGGCCCCGTACTTGGTCTCAAACGTTCTGATTGCAGCCTTGGCGTCATCTCTGGTCGGTGACATCCAGATATCACGGATCGACCCCTTGACCTTTGAATGAAGGGATTTGGGTAGATAGTTCAAGACATTGCCCGTCTTGTGAAGCCAGCACCGTTGGTGCTTGGTCGTTGGGTAGATCTCGCTCAGTGCTGACCAGAACCCGAGAGCACCATCGCCTATCGCCAGAGCTGGTTCGTTCATCCCCCGGGACTTGAGATCGACGAGAACCTCGTGCCAAGACTGGGTGGACTCTCTTGTCCCATCCTCCAAGGTGAGGAGGTGCTTCTTTCCTTGGTCATCGACGCCGATAACGACGAGTACGCAGAGCTTGGGGTTGTCCCCCCGGATCTTCTGATAGATGCCGTCAACATAGATGTAAGAGAAGGTGAACTTGTTAAGGTCCTGTTTCTTCCACTCGTCAAACTCCGTCCTCCACTTGGCTTTGAGCGATGAGACGACATTGGGGGTTAGTTTCTTTGCTCCCTCGCCGAGGACAACCTCGAGGACTCGGGCCATATCCCCCTCTGAGATGCCCTTCAGGTAGGCATAGGCGACCCAGGCGTCGATGGACTTGGATCTGCGTAGGTAGGGAGGGATGAGTTTTGAGGCGAAGTTGATCGGCTCACCATCGCGTGCGCGGATCCTTGGTACCTCGACTTCGATGTCACCGACAACGGTCGTGACAGATCGCTCCGGCAGGTAACCATTGCGTACTACGTCCCTACCGGCACTCTTGAGCTCGTTGACCATCTCGGTCACCTCTACCTCAAGAGCGGTAGCGATGAGATGCCTTGCGTGAACGCGCAACAGCTCGGTAATGGCGTCATGGACTTCATGGGACTGACCCGAGAAGTCAGGGGTTATCATGGTCATTGGGATTTCCTTTCTGATTGTTTTTTTCTTACTGACATTCCAGTAGGAAATCCCACCCAACCAGGTCACTCACCCCAAACTTTTCCCGTCGCGCTCATCAGTAGCCCAAACACAACTTTTCAGGGTACCTCTCGGTCAGACCAGAGATGGTGCACAGCGTCTCGCTAGCCGGCTCAACGATTTTCTCAACTGAGGATACAACCATCCAAAGGGAGTAGAACTCCGACCTTTGGGGTGCACATAAATCAATCGAAAGGAGCCAATTCTCGACCCATCAGATATACACTTCAAGCAGTCCGTCTCGCGCCCTCTAGGGGGTGGCACATTTCAGCGAGAACGGGTGGCACATTTCGCAGGAATACGCACCTGATGGTTCAGATCATCTCTGCTTGCAATGATCAACCAGTAGTAGGAGTGGCGAGGAAGTGTTAGCGGACATGCAATAATGCATGGATGCGGCCAAATAATTGCACGGTGACGGACACCAAAACTGCACGCACATCGCTGCCCTCCAAGGGTGGCTGGTTCAAGGTGAAGTATGCGCACATCGTTGAGGCGCGTTGGCGAGAGCATCGGGTATGCCAATGGCGACTCGAGAATGCACCAGAGCACACATCATGTCCAACAATGCACAACTGCCCAAGAATTGGAGTGTCACCCATGTTCAAAGTCAATGAGATCAACCAACTCCACCCGAGTGTGGGGTCACCAGGAGTCAAATCCCCGTTGCGTCACGATAGCGTCACGATAGAGTGCCCAGTCTGTGGGAATAGCTTCCCCTCGTCGGGGAGGAGAACCTATTGCTCAGATGCTTGTCGTTCTCTTGGCTATCGCAGACGGCGCAGTGTGGGTAGGGAGAATATCACCGTAGCCAAGTCACGGTCACGTCGGGAGATCACCGTCTATGAGTGCGATTCTTGCGGCGAGCGATCCCTGGGAGAACAACGCTGCTCGGAGTGTCACACCTTCATGCGACGAGTCGGAATCGGGGGGCATTGCCCCTCGTGTGACGAAAGCGTCGCAATTAGCGAACTCGTCGGCACTGAGCTCATCGTCGGGTCCTGAGCACTAGGGATTCTCCCCCAGATAACACCAGATACAACTCGGATTAACAAACAGGCTCCTCACTGGATGAAACTGGAGATTGTCACATTACCAATTTCCAGAAGGAGCCGTTACACATGAAGGATAGTACCCAAGCCATGAACATACTCGAGGCCTATGACCTCTACCAGTCCTACAACCAAGCAGCCAGAGAGTGCCACTGCTCTCCCAATACCGTAAAGGCCCTGGTACAAGCCAGAAAGGATGGAACACTTGCTGCGAGAGGACGACGACAAAGTACCTCGTCAATCTTTAATGCCGACGAACTTAGCCTCATTACCGAACTCGTGGAGGCCTCCGAGGGCTTCATCAGAGCCGATGTCATCCATCGAAGACTCCAAGGGATCGGGTACAAGGGATCGGGACGTAGCACCAGGCGAGCGGTGCGCAAGGAGAAGACCAAGTACCGCCGGGCTCATGCGCGCGTGTATTGGCCCTGGATACCAGAGCCTGGCAAGTGGGCTCAGTACGACTTCTCGGATGGACCGGTCATCGATGGCGAGAAGACCACCCTGTTTCACTACTACCTGCCCTACTCCAAGTATCGAATCGTGCTCTACATCCCCGATCAGTCTCTCCCGAACGTCATCGGTGCCCTTCACACCTGCTTTGCGATGACCGGAGGGGTCCCTCATTACGTGCTCACCGATAACGCCAAGACAGCCGCTAGCGCTCACATCGCAAACGTTGCGGTCTTAAACGCGAAGATGGTCAAGTTCGCCTCCGCCTACGGGTTTGCGTTACAGACCTGCATCCCCTATGATCCCTCTTCAAAGGTGGGGTAGAACGGGCTGTACGTGTCGCAAAAGAGCACCTGTGCCCAACGGATGCCAACCTGGTAGCCAACTACGCCAGCGTTGGGGAGCTCAAAGACGCAATTAATGCTTTCAACATCGAGATCAATGCCAAGGTGCACTCAGGCACAGGTAAGATCCCCTCGCTCGTTCTCCCCCAGGAGCTAACGGCGTTCTCCTCGTTACCCAAGAATCCTTACGTGGCTGCCTACGGGGTCATGCGCCGTGTAGAGGTCAACATGGGAATCGTTCGCTATCGTCGCTGTGGCTACTCGGTGGACCCTTCACTTCGCGGATCTACTGTCTATGTGCGCGAGGACAACGATGAGGTGGTGATCGTCACGGTCACAGGGAGCGGAGTCACCGAGGTCGCTCGTCACAAGAGAGGTGAACCCTATGGATACGTGATCTCTGACAAGCACAAGGACCCGTCGCACCCAAGTGGTCCGCTCGTTCGACACCCAATCCCAACGAACGAGACCGAAGGCAAGTTCCTTGGTATCACAACCGAGGCTGGGACCTGGCTCGAGAGAGCTGCCTCACTCGGGACCAAGAAGATCCCTGACACTATCGGGGTCCTCGTTTTGGCTGAGACCCAGATTGCTAAGAACGCCATTACGGAGTCCTTAGCCCTTGGTGACTTTGGCTATACGACGATGAACGCACTGCTAGCCAAGACACAACAGGTGACACCGGCACCAGCCGCTCGTGAGGTTGAGAGCCTGGGTAGCTCAACCTTGCCCTACGCAAAGCTCAAGGCGGTCTCGGCATGCAGATGACCCAAGGAGAGACCAACCCGGTAGCAACAGAGATCGCTGAGATGACCAAGCGGCTCCGATTGCCCCACCTGCGTCGTAACTTCCAAGATCTCTGCACAACGGCCAAGGCGCAACGGTGGGATCCAATAGAGCTCCTACGAGTTCTCCTTGAAACCGAGATCGACGGGAGAAATGCCTCGACACTACTCGTGAGACGCGCGGTTGCAAACCTGCCTGGCAACAGAACCCTGGCTGGGTTTGACCATTCGGTCTCATCAGTGCCCACCCATGTCATCAACGCACTTAGCACCTTGGCGTGGATACGGCGAGCAGAGAACCTCGTTGTCTGTGGTCCGCCAGGGACGGGTAAGAGCTTCCTTGCAGAGGCACTGGCATCAGAGGGGATCGAGGCTGGCATGCGAGTATCGTGGTTTAACTCCGAGACCCTTGCCCAAACCATCGCAACGGCCAAGGCGACCGATACTCTTGGTTCAACCCTGGCCAAGTTCAGACGTCTCGATCTGGTCGTCATCGACGATCTAGGGATTCTACCGATTGGTGAGAACGACTCCGAAGCGCTCTATCGCGTCGTCGAGACCTGTTATGAGACCACCTCGTTGATAGTGACCTCTAACTTTGGACTCGCTTCCTTTGATGAGATCCTCAACCCAAGATCGATTGCTGCAGCGCTTGTCGATCGCCTGGCTCACCATGCCCATCTCATAGAGACGACAGGCGAGTCCATCCGACTCTCACAGGCTCTCTCGGGCAAGGGGGTGATGCCCCTCTAATACCAATCCCGAACGAAAGCTAGGTGCTACACGCCCCCTAGATGACGCGCCTTCACCCGTGCAAAACTAGTGTCCGTCCCCGTGCAACTTAGGTGTCCGTCCCCGTGCAGGTTGAGATGTCCCTTGACAGGAAGTAACGCGGCGTCACTTTTGGATATTCGGGCACAATCAAAACACCAGGTGAGGAGACATTGTTATGTTTTGGTCAAACTGAGTTCCGTTGCAGATGAAGTTGTCTCTCAAGATCACGGGGGCAAAGGGCAGTCAACAATGTGACGCCGCGTCACTTTTTGGCGGATTCTGGAAGGCAAAGACCCTGATGGATATGCATCATTATGTTTGGGTCAGCAACGTACCCGCGCGGATTAAGTTGAGCAGCGGCCCAGTCTCTTACGTCATGTTGGGATATACCTCGATTGATGGAGGCCGCCAAAGTGCCCACAGGGTGATAAGAGTTGAATCAGCTGGTTAGGCAACTGCCGGGTTCAGCACGGCTAGAATCCCATTGTCAGCGTCAAGTTGAACTGTGGCACCGATTGGTAAGGTCGCTTGATCTGGCCCGTGACCGATAGGTAAGTAGTAACAACACGGAATGTCGAGCGGCACCAGCAGATCGCCAAAGACCTGCTCTAGCTCGAGTGATGAGTCATATTGAGTCTCAACGCCGACATGGTCGCCAATGACTATTCCGACGCAACCATCGAAACATCCCGCCGCGATCATCTGCGTTAGGTTACCGTCAACCTCCATCACCGCCTCTGAGACGTCCTCAAAGAAACATATCTTTCCATCGAAATTGACTTGAAGTGACGTGCCAACCAAATTGGCCAATCGCGGGAGGCACCCGCCTGCGAGTATCCCCTCTGCGGTTCCATTCACGAGCGTCGTGACCGTACTAACTCCCGGTCGAGGTTCGACCTTAAACGGCTGCGCTTCAAATAATGCGACACGAACACCGTCAAGTGTGTAGTCCGTGGCATTGCTGAGCTTCGAGATGCCTGGCCCATAGAAAGTGATCCATCCGAGGCGGCTGGTGATCAGCGCGTGCAGCGCGGTAATGTCCGAGAATCCAATGAAAGCCTTGGGAGGTCGTTCTGCAAGGGATTCGAATGCAGCCATGTCGAGGGAAGCGACGGTACGTTGGGCGCCGTATCCGCCTCGCGCGCACCATATGCCATCGATAGTTTCGTCGCTGAGTGCCCAGAGCAGGTCTTCGGCACGCTGATGGTCTTCTCCCGCTAGGTAGCCGCGCACCTCGTGAACCGCCGACCCAATTAAGACTTCAAGTCCGAAGTGCTCAAGCGTTCGAACACCCTGATCAAACATTGAGCGGTCCAAAACTCCACTTGATGGCGCTATTACCGCGACTCTAGATCCGGGACCTAAGCGCTGAGGTCGTCGGTGTCGTTCATGTGCTTGGGTTGGCGTCACGAGGGCCATCTTACCCCATCTTTCGATGAGCGTCATGAATGAAAAGGTTGTAAATCATGTACAAGTTGATAGACATCCACACCACACCACTGCGGTTGCTGATTGGGTTGAGAAAACCAACGAGGAGTCCAGCTTCCGATAGTAGTGAATATCGGAAGTGGATCGAGTGTCTACTTCCGATATTCGTGTCTTTAGCAATCTGTAACCCGTCAAAACAACTTCCGATATTTGTCAGACCCTTGCGTTATCATGGTTCAGTATGAATAAAGAAGAAAAACTCACCGCATACCAGCTCGCTCTTGGCAAGGCCCCACTGTCTGCCAACACCAAGCGGGCTTATGCCTCTCGTGTGGCGGCGTTTTTGGAGTGGTTACCCGAAGGTGCAGATCTAGCCTCTGATCGTGATTTTGTGATCCGAGACTACCGGCAGCATCTCAAGGACGGTCACCGGTCACCTTCGACCGTTAACAGCCACTTAGATGCCGTAGGTCACCTTTGCCTGACTCTCGGCTTCGGCGCACCAAGCGCACGTCACGAGCACCTGCCTCAAGCATCACCACGAGCACTGGAACCAAAAGAGCAGACTCTGTTCCTCCGCTCCGCAGAGAAGGCCGATTTATCGCGGGATCGTGCGATTGGCCTACTCGGTTTCTACTCTGGATTACGGGTGGCCGAACTTGCAGCGCTCAACATTGAGGACGTTGTGCTCAGCGCCCGCAAGGGCACAGTCACCGTCTGGCACGGCAAGGGCGACCGGCACCGCGAGTTGCCGCTACACCCCGAGGCTCGGAAGGCAGTCAATGAGTGGCTAGGGGATAGGTGGTTTAGTGAATCTGATGCTCTGTTTATTAACCGCAGAGGCGGGCGACTCTCAAGTCGTAGCATCTGCGAGATCGTGGTGCAACTCGGCACGTCGGTGGGGCTGGAGATGAGCACACATACTTTGCGGCACACGTTTGGGACTAACTTGGTGCGGCAAGGTACTGACATCGTGATCGTGGCCGAGATGATGGGCCATAGCCGCCTGGAGAGCACGCGGCGGTACTCATTGCCGAGCGCCGGTGATCGGGTTAAGGCGATTGCTGGGCTGCCGGTGGAGGGGTGAGCCATCGCCGGACACGATCCGCAAACCGGCTACTTGGTCTGCTTAGGCTTCTGGCCCTTTGTTATCTCGCCGATAAGTCGCTGGTTTACTGGCCTATCCTTAGGAGCTGGATAAACCTTCGGGACGACCGGCTTAGGTTCAGGGATGTTGTGCGGTGAGGTCTTGGTCACGTTTCTAAGGCTATACGTGTGAGATTATGATGCCTGCGCCTAGCACAAGAGCACCCAAACCCAGCAACAAGAGCTGGGTTCGAACAAGCCAACTCCTCCTCTTTCTGATTCCAATGCTTTCATTGCTTTGATAGGCGTTATTTGCTGCTGCGATTAGGTCAAACAACATCACATTCGTCGCTGACTCGACATATTCGTCGACCAAAGCTGGGGGTTCCACTATCGCTTTGATAGCCTTCTTTGGCCATAGCGCCCAAACCCCCACCAAAATATCCAGGGACAACACTCCAATCGCGACAATGAAAATAACAACGATGTATTCAGGCCGACCATGGCCGAACGGAAACTGACTGCCGGCAAACCCAAGAACCACTCCGTTTGCTGCAAGCACAATGGCGACGATCCGCTGAAGGTCATCGAGTTCCGTTCGTTGAAGGTCAAGCCTGCTCTTTATCTCGGTGTAGACGCGATCTAAGTGTGCCGAAGGTGGGTATTCTGGGTTATCCTTAATTTCACCATTAACGGACGCTTTTGCCGGTTCTGGTTCCAAACTGTTGACTTCCCCCAATATCACTCTCTTTCCACGCCAACGCATCCACGCCATAGTACAGTTTGACTGGTGTCTGCTTAAGTGGATCTGCAGAAATTCGGAAACTGCTGACTCGGGTGCCCCTGCGCCGTGTTCAAGGCACCATGACCGGACATAATAACGGTGCCCCTGCGCGCGGTGGCCTCTGTACTACAGTAGTTCCATGAACCTAACGGATCTTCTCGATAAGCTCACCCGGCTGTCTGCAAGCTTTTCCCAACAGGGGACCGCCTTTGAACGAATGATGCGGACCTACCTGCAGACCGATCCGCTCTACTCAGACCGCTTCGAGAAGGTCTTTAGTTGGATGGAGTGGCCTGACCGACCAGCCAGGGAACGCGACACCGGAATCGATCTTGTTGGCATCGAGCGCGATGGCGGTGTGTGTGCAATTCAGTGTAAGTTCATCCCAGCCGGCCAAAGCGTCTCAAAGCCAGCAATCGACAGCTTCCTGTCGGCCTCATCGAGAGAGCCCTTTACCTCACGGCTCATCATCGCGACCACCGATCACTGGAACACCAACGCAACCAATACCCTAAAGGACCAGCGCCCCCCGGTCCAGAGGCTTGGACTCTCTGATCTCCTTGAGTCACCAATCGACTGGTCAAAGTTCGATCCCACGATTCCAGATAGGCTCCTGAAGCTCTCAGTCCGAACCCTGTTGCCTCATCAACGAGCGGCGATCGATGACGTGAAGCAGGGCTTTCGCGAAGCCGATCGAGGAAAGCTCATCATGGCCTGCGGGACGGGCAAGACCTTCACCTCGCTCCGGCTCGCAGAAGAGGTCGTAGGACGTGGCGGCCACGTACTCTTTCTCGTCCCCTCTATCGCTCTTCTCTCCCAAGCGCTCAAAGAGTGGACTCGTGAGTCCGAGATACCGCTCCAGTGTCTAGCGGTCTGTTCTGACACCGAGGTCACCCGGGACTCAGAGGACAGCCGTACCTTTGATATCGCACTGCCTGCCACCACCAAGCCAGAACGCTTAGGAGCTCACCTTGAGACCGCGAGGCAAAGAGCTCTCTCCCAAGGCGATCATGAGCCGATGTATGTCACCTTCTCAACGTACCAGTCCCTACGGGTGATCGAAGAGGCCCAACGAGATTTCGGTTTCCCGGAGTTTGACCTCATCATCTGTGATGAGGCCCATAGGACCGCGGGTGTCGCTACCGAGACTCACGACTCTGCCTTTGTGCTCGTTCACGACAATGAGCGCATCAAAGCAACCAAGCGCATCTACATGACCGCGACTCCGAAGGTCTATGGAGACCGGGCCAAATCCAAGGCCACCGAGGCCGAAGTCATCCTCTACTCGATGGACAACGAGGCCCACTTTGGCAAAGAGTTCCATCGTCTTGGCTTTGGTGAGGCGGTAAGGAGAGAACTGCTCTCGGATTACCAAGTGGTGATCCTGGCGATCGATGAGGCTTATGCTGCCCAGACCCTGCACTCTGTTCTCACAGATTCAGATTCTGAGATCAAACTCGACGACGCGGCAAAACTGCTCGGTTGTTGGATGGGACTCGCCAAGATCAGCGATAGTCAGGAGGAGTTCGCTAATGATCCAGACCCCATGAAGACCGGAGTCATCTTTGTCAATACCATCAATGGATCTAAGGAGGTTCAAAAGACCTTCACCGACGTCGCCGCCCAAGCTCAGCTTCAAGGAATCGGGACCAGTCGTAATCTGCCTGGTGTCGAGATCAAACACATCGATGGCACGATGGGGGCACTGGAGCGCAATGGGGATCTCAACTGGCTTAGAGAATCAACCGAGGAGTGCCGACTCCTCACCAATGCCAAGTGTCTTTCTGAGGGGGTAGACGTACCATCCCTTGATGCCGTCATGTTCTTACAACCCCGCAAATCTCAAGTCGATGTCGTCCAGGCGGTAGGGCGAGTAATGCGGCGAGCAGAGGGCAAACAGTTTGGCTACGTGATTCTCCCAGTGGTCATTCCCTCTAACGTCGATCCTGACGAGGCACTCGATCGGAACAAGTCCTTTGAGGTCGTCTGGCAGATCCTTCAGGCACTAAAGGCCCATGATGAACGCTTCGAGGCAATCATCAACACCTTGAATCTTGGTGATCCAGCTCAGCGCAAAATCAACGTGATCGGGGTAGCTGGTGACTCCGAGGAGTCCGATAGCACCCACAAGGAGACGTTGAACGAAATCAACACCCAGGCAGCTCTCTGGCCAGAACATATCGAGACCGCCATCTTTGCCAAGCTCTCAAAGCGACTTTCCAGTTCTAAGTACTGGCCCCAGTGGGCCGAGGATGTTGCAGTACTCGCTGGCACCTATGTGACTCGTATCAAAGAGGCGAAGAACCGATCGAGCGTATTTGCCGACAATCTTGCGAGCCTTGTCGAGACGCTGCGTGAAAACATCAACCCGAGTATCTCAGAAGATGACACGATCGAGATGCTCGCCCAGCACATGGTGACAAAGCCGGTCTTTGACGCCCTCTTTGGCGACTATGACTTTGCGAGCTCGAACCCAGTATCAAAATCACTCGACGCAGTCGTCGCCTACCTCATCGATGAGGAGAGCACAGAGTCCGAGGCCAAGGATCTCGAACGCTTTTATGCATCGGTCAGAGAACGTGCAGGAGCTGCGAAGACCAAGGATGCTCGCCAGCAACTTGTGAAGGACCTCTACGAGAACTTCTTTAACAAGGCTCTAAAGCGCACCACCGATCGCATGGGGATCGCGTATACCCCGATTGAGATCGTTGACTTTATGTTGAAATCTGTCGCCGAGCTCACCCAAACCTACTTTGGTCTTGAACTCAAAGACTCAGGTGTGCATGTCCTAGATCCCTTCGTTGGAACTGGGAGCTTCATCGTGCGTCTAATCGAGCTTGGGCTTCTGGGGGAATCCCTGCCTGCCAAGTACGCGAGTGAACTTCACGCCAATGAGATCCTGCTCCTGCCCTACTATATCGCAGCGGTCAACATCGAGTCCGCCTATCACGCGATGACCCAATCCGATACGTATCGACCCTTCAACGGCATCGTCTTAACCGACACCTTCCAGTTGAGTGAGTCGCATTCCTTCATGGAGGAGACGGTCTTCAAGGCCAACTCTGAGCGCATCGAGGCCCAACGGCGAGCTCCGATTACCGCGATCATCGGGAATCCTCCGTATTCGGTTGGACAGCGTACTGCGAACGATAATGCTAAAAACCTAAAGTACCCAAACCTCGATCTGCGAATTGCCGATACTTACGTCGCTAAATCACGAGCTGTTGCCAACAACAGTCTGTACGACTCCTACATCCGTGCGCTTCGTTGGGCCTCGGATCGCATAGGGGACTCTGGCATCGTCTGCTTTGTGACCAACGGAGGCTGGCTGCGGGGAGGATCTGGCCAAGGAGTACGGGCGAGTTTCGAAGACGAGTTCGATGCAGTCTACGTGATGGACTTGAGGGGGAACAGTCGGCGAAGTTATGGCGACAAATCTATAGCCAGTGAAGGTGGCAACGTCTTCGAAGTCCGCATTCCTGTAACAATGCTCATCCTGATCAAAGGGGGGGTGGACGAACGAGCGCCACGAGGTATCTTCTACCACGACATTGGTGACTACTTGAGCCGAGAGGCCAAGCTCGGCCAACTTGCCCAATTTAACTCGGTAGCAGGCGTACCATGGACACTGATCGAGCCCAACGAACAACACGACTGGATCAATCAGCGAGATCAGAGTTGGTATGGGCTCAAGTCCTTGACGACCACGGAGCCCGATGCCGGAATCTTCAACATAGATTCAAATGGCTTAAAGACAAATCGAGATCCTTGGGTCTATAACTCCTCACGGGAGGCTCTGCTTGCAACGATGGGTTCAATGATTGAGGTGTTCAACTCAGAGGTTGAACGCTACAGGCACGAGCATCCCTCTTCGGTCGATGATTTTGTAATCGGCGACGAGACAAAGATCAGTTGGTCTAGGGGTCTCAAGCTTGAGCTGAAGCGGCGAGCGAATGGATCGGGTGTTGAATGTGATCCATCGCGAGCCAGGTTTGGACTCCATCGCCCATTCTTCAAACAGTGGCTTTACTTCGACAAAGCAATTAACGAGGATCAAGCTCAAATCAGTATTATTTTCCCAACGGAAGAAGTGAGAAATCGGGCGATATTGGTGAGTGGCAGGGGTGCTGGAAGGTTTGCGGTCTTAGCGACGGATGTGACACCAAATTTGCATACAATAGACACTACCCACGTCTTTGCTCGCTACCGTTATGAGGTTCTTAATACCAAAGGGGTTCTCTTTGATGGAGCGGAGTCGGAGATCAGACGAGTCGATAACATCACCGATGGAGCGCTGGCGGAGTTCCAGGGCATCTACGGAGACAACTCGCTCACCAAGGATGATCTCTTTGCCTACATCTACGGAGTCCTTCACCACCCAGGCTACATAGAACAATACGCTGACAACCTCACCAAGGAGTATCCACGGATACCTTGGCTGAAGAACTATCGCGAGCTGATCGACATTGGTGAGAAATTACTTGACCTACATATCGGATATGAAACCGTGGAGCCCTATCCAGTGGCGGAGGAGTTCACTCTCATGCCTCCAGAAGATGGACGCGAACGCTATCGCGCGACCATAATGGGGCACCCGAACAAGGGGTCCGGAGCACGAGGCAAAGCCGACTGGGATCGGACACGGATTCAGGTCAATGAGCACCTAACGCTAACGGGGGTACCAGAGCGAGCATCGGAGTGGATACTCGGGCCACGTCCGGCGCTCGAGCTCTTCTTACAACGAATAAGGCCATCAGTGGATAAGAAGAGTGGGATCAAGAACGATCCGAACGAGTTCAGCGAGGATCCAATGTACGTTGTGGAGCTGACCAAGCGGGTGATCAGAGTGTGTGTGGAGACGTTGGATCTTATTGCCGCGATGCCCGATCACGTTCAGTCGAGAGTATGAGTGAAAGGTGCGATAAAACGGTACGCATGAGGTCGATAGCAAATGCAGCATCCATGTGATCGACTGGAAATTTCCCATCCTCAGGACCCGTCTGGGAAACGTGCCGGCCTGAATGTATGTAGGCTCCTACTTTCGCAAGTAACTCATTTACAGCCTTTTTCTTGTGGGTGTCGTGGATACCGTCACAAATCCTCTGAATAGTGCCTGGCAGCGCTTCGCGGGCTCCGTTCAAGTAGCTAAAGACAGCCGCATCATCACCTACAGCGTAAGCGCGTTCGGCTTTTTGTAAGTGTTCAACGGTCTTGCCCCACTCTTGTGCTAAGGTGCTGTCGGATCGTGGGAGTGCGATTTCCAAGAATCGGTATTGCTCACTCTTGGTCCGGGATAACACCTTTTCGTACCATTCAGAACGCTCAATGCTGATGGTTAGCTTTGGGTTATGTAGTTTGAACTCCTTCCATTCTCCTGGTTCTGGATCATCTCCCGTCTGGTAGCCATTTGCACGCTCGTCAATTGGTTTTAGGTAGTACCACCCCACGCCTTGAAGTTGAGCATCTATCTGAACAGATGATTCGCTAGATGGCAAACCATCCGTGATGTGCCGAAGTAGTCGCTGAGAGGTAACGATCTCGAAGGATACGTTTTTGTCGTTTTGATCTACGGTTTCCCTCAGTGGTTTGCTTTCGCCAATTAACTCGTTCCGATATTCCAGTCTTAAGCTGACTTCAAGGCGAACTTCCTTCACCTCCGGCATGAGAGATACCTCACCATAAAAATTGAGTCGGGGATTCAAGACCCCCGAAGCTCCTAGCTCATTTAGTTCAAGTTTTGAAGCAGTTCGGTGGAAATCTGAAACGGTGAAAGAACCTCGCATGGCGCTATTCTAGCCCTCCACTGGGAGGTGAGCCAGGCCGCTCGGCTGCTACTTCTGCCACATCACAGCACAGCTCAGAACGTTGCGCCGTTGTGTTCTAGCCGTGCCTGGTTTCTTGGCAGATGTAAACTGGGGCTGGATATGAGATACCGCGGATGATTAAAGTGATACTGGTGATGCTCGGGGCATCGGTGTTCTTTGTGCTTGGCGTTGCGCGGCTGCTGATAACTGATAGCATCTCGCTACTTGGGGTGCCTGCCTCTTGCGGTAATCCGTTGGGCTACTTAACCTAGAAGCACCGACCAACTCTGTGAATTGGTCGCCGAAAACTGAAGAAAGTGCCCCCTGAGCTGGTAGAATAGGTGTATAGAAGCATCCCAAACGACCAACAAAGGAGAACACTTTCTGTGACACGATCTTACCAGAACTCAGAGGCTATCGAGGTCACCTTTGACGATGAGAATCTGGTCGCTAATGCTGGACTTCTCTTGGTTTCCACCCTTGCCTCCAAGCTTGGTCTAGATGCTCTCATCTCCGAGCGGGTAGATCTCACCGGTCGAGTGGGTGGGGCCAATCCAGCTAGTAAGTCATTGACCCTCATTCATGCGATGGTGGCGGGTGCCTCTCATATTGACCACGTGGATCTTTTGCGAGCCGGGGCATCTTCGAAGGTGCTTCCCTTTCACGTCGCTGCTCCCTCGACCCTTGGTACCTACCTACGTTCCTTTACCTTTGGTCACGTTCGTCAATTAGATGAGGTGATTGAGGAAGAGCTCACCCGTGCTTGGGCAATGGGCCTGGCCCCGGGAGACGATCCCCTGGTGATCGACATCGACTCTACTATCTGTGAGGTATCTGGTTACGCCAAGCAGGGAGCAGCCTATGGGTATACGAAGAAGCTCGGCTATCACCCACTCTTGGCCGTTCGCTCCGACACCGGTGAGGTACTTCATCAACGGATGCGCAAAGGTTCAGCCAATACACAACGGGGAACCAAGCGCTTTGTTCAAGAGCTCATCGCTAGGTGTCGACGCATCGGGTCGACAGGCAAGATCACCATCCGCTTTGACTCTGGGTACCAATCAGATGCGACGTTGAAGGAGTTAGAACGTCTCGGCATCTCTTACACCATGGCGGTCCATGCCAACGCCAAAGGGATAAAGTCGCTGGTAGAGGACATCGACACCGACTCCTGGGTAGCTATTGACTACACCGAGAACGGTGAGGCCCAAGTAGCAGAGACCACCTATAAGGGGAGACGTCTCATTATCCGTCGTACCCGCCTTATTGGTAACCAGGCCGAGCTCTTTCCTAACTGGAGATACTTCGGATTCGTCACTGACCTGTTAGGTTCAGCTGTTGAGGTGGATCAGTTCCACCGTAACCGAGCACGGATTGAACTCTCCATCAAAGATCTCAAAGAGGGAGCCGGTATGGAACACGTCCCCTCTGGTAAGTTTCATGCCAATGGAGCATGGCTAGCCCATGCGGTGATCGCCCATAACCTCACCCGTCAGGTGAGCTACCTTGGTACCATTACCCCGAGGGAGTCCATGGTCATAGCCCGTACTTTTCGCAACCACTTCATCTCGCTTGTGGGACGACTCGTCAACCGATCGGGCAAGATTACACTGCGCACTCCGGCTCGTTGGCCATGGGCCGGGGCCTTCATGAGAGCACTCTCGACCCTCCGGGCACTCGAACCAGTTCCCATATAGGGAACTACTTCCGACTCGAAAGCGCGGTCGGGAAACACTCTCCATGCGCCCCACAAATGAAACACCAAATCAGATCCTTAACCCATCACGTCCCGACTCGGGTCAGAACCGATCCAGAACCACGGGTCAACTCAGCGGCACAAAATCACAGCCCGAGGGCCACCGACGGACCCCGACACCGGGGTGCGTCGGTGGATCCAGGCTTAACGGGTGCCGACAATGCCTCGGGGGTGGGTCTTTCGTTGTGCCGAGGCCCACTGCGGAACGGTGCAATTGAGGGTATCACCCTCATACTCATCGCGGTGCTCTTCTGCATTTTCGCGTTCGTGCTGTTTATGAGTTCCGCACTAAAGCGGCGTCCAAGTGCTGACCCTGATGAGTTCTCGTGGTAGTTACCGGCGCTTAGCCTCACGAGTTGGTTGTTTGGTTGTGGTAATAAAGAAGTCTGTCCTATAGGTCTTGTGCAGCATTACCTCGCCGCCCAGCATGATCGCTAGGGTGTGCTGCTCTGCGCTGACTGTGACGTGGTTGGGGTCTAACACATCCGCCCCGTCATTGTGGTAGGCGATCTCCATTGCCACTGTGTCATAGTCGGTAAGGTATTCCAGGGTCGTGCCGTGCCGTATGCACCCGTCCACAACTAAGCAATCTACCGCCTCGGTTATTGGAATTACCTCCCACCCACCTATCGAGGTGTGCGCTGTAAATGTCGGCGGTAACAACATCCGCTCGACCTCCGGCGCGGCACCTGGTATGTCTACCTCCAGCACCATTGCCTCGGCAAGTAGGGCAAGTAGAGCAACATCGCTCCACGCTTGGATCACAGCCTCTGGCAACCCTAATTTCTTACTTCTAGCTTGCGCTAGCGTATGTAGCATCGCCATGAGCACATCGGGGGTGTCGGGGCGGACTGGTACAAACTCCACGATCCACCGCCACAGCGCGAGATCGTCGCGGTGAATCCGCAGTGAACCGTTGGCAGCTATCGGCGCGGCCAAGATGGTGATAAGGCTCCGGATGGCGTCGTCAAGCGAAGTGATGGCGCGAGCGTAAGGTTCGACCCAGCCGTCGTCCACATCCAACAACTCAAACCGTGCGATCACCATTCGCTCCTCCTACTGACTATCTATCTGTTTCGTGGCTGTCCGTCTAGTTCTTTGATGCGCTCGGCCCGGTATCTCGACCAATACCTACCACCCTTGCCAGAATGCCAGAGACTTCGGATGGGGATATCAAGGCCGGGAACGTCGTCAATGGGTTAGGGTCAAAACTTAGAGGTCAACGCCTCGGTGATTGTGCTACATTGCCCCCTCCAAGAGAGAAACGCCATCAGTGCACACAACGGCTCGGTCACAAGAGTCTCCCATATTGTCCAGTTGGACTAAGCGCCGCGCTGGGTTCTGGGAATAATCTGGTTGAGTACGCCCATTTCAAAAAAGGTTTGCAGCGCTGGAGATAGGAGTCAGCCGACTTCCCTGTTTTCCGTCGGGTACTGGATGATTTCGAGCGGTGGGAAAAGTGGCGCCGCGTCACTTTTACGCAGCGGGAGGCAAATAAACTCCCAGATAGTGCTCCATCATTGTGTTCTGGTCAATAGGAGCTAGCCGCCTATCTCAAGATCACTGGGGCAAAGGGCAGTCAACAATGTGACGCCGCGTCACTTTTTGGCGGATTCTGGAAGGCAAAGACCCTGGTAGATATGCATCATTATGTTTGGGTCATTGCAGCACCCTTACCATCGCTGGAAGGTCGAGTTGTGAGCCTTCATCAAGACGGGTGCTGCAACTGGGATCTAATCCATTAGCAAGATCCTCATCCAACAACATTTTGTGATACGGCCGCGGCCGCGGCCGCGGTCCGTCATTTCGACAGTTCTGATGGCGTGTACATCTTAGAACGGTGTTTCTGGAACAGATAGGAGGCTGAAGGCTCAGTCTTCTAGTGACAATCTCTCCAACCCAAGCACTCCAAAATCCGCATTCCATCCCCGAAGCATTGTGACCCCAGCACGTCCTCGAGTCGTACGGCTTCTTGGTATCATCCAAGTACCAGTCTGAGTCGTCACGACCGAGCTCGCTCGGCTTGACGCACTTGTGCAACTCTATCCTCCTCTGGAGTCTGTTAGCACAGCTCCAACGTCCACTGACGTCGCGGTAGAGCCAACCAATCACGTAGGCACTCGCGGCCGTTACCCGTCGCACTTTCTTAGTCCCAATCTGGCTGGGTATTACAAGAGGTATCGGATGTTGTTCGAGTGAAGGAGTGGCTGGTATGGCAGATATCGAAGGCATAATGAGAGATCTCGATTGGCAACTGGAGTGGCTGGAGGCCACAGGGCCGTCAAACTTCAAAGACAGTGCTGCCAAGCTCGGCGTCGAGGTCAGATCTACCGATGTGCCTGCAGCGCTCGTAGCCCACTTTGTTCACCTCCTAGAACAGGGCCGAGACGAAGCCTTTGCCCATGTGTTCGAGGAGTTCCTCGACGGCCTCGAGGTAGGGACTCGCCCCTCCGTTCTCACCAAGCCAATCCTCAAGCACCTCCATGAGTGTCTGGAAAGAGATGAGGTCGATTCACCTGAACCGGTTACCAAGCTTGGCGATCCACCATCTGGAAGTCCGTCCTTGTTTGATGAACCTCCAGAGCCCCCTGTCTCTCGGATTGTGGATCGGACTCAGAGCCGCAAGCTTTTTAGTGGCAAGGAGCTAGTACGGGTTATCGCAACAGCGACGACCTATCAGAACGAGACCGCGCGGAACCAGTACGACAAGATCGCGACTGACCTCGGTAAGATCGGTCCCTACCGAGACTTTGGGTTCGCTCCCGATGTACTTAGCGCATTGGATAAGCTCGCCGAAGATCTCCCGAACTTCTCGGCAGTAATTGAACATATCGCAGATGCGATCAACCTGGCGATCACCTCCCAACGTCCCTTGGTTCTTGATCCGATCCTTATTGTGAGTGAGCCTGGTATTGGCAAGTCCTACTTTGTGAATCGACTCCATGAGGTGCTCGGTGTCCCCTCGGCACGGCTCTCCTTTGACAACCTTCAGTTAGGTGGCTCTCTCGCTGGAGCCGAACCAATCTGGTCAACCTCACAACCTGGGATCGTCTTTACTACCATGGCCGCGAGTCACCACTTGAGCCCGATCATCTCTTTGGATGAGATCGACAAGGCCTCGATGCATCATGCCTACGGAGACCCTCTCTCTCCGTTACACACGCTGTTAGAGCCAGAGTCGGCCAGGTACTTCACCGATGGTTGCTTTCCGCTCCCAATAGATGTGAGCCACATCATCTGGATCGCTACCGCAAATCGGCGCGATCGCCTCGATCCACCACTAGCGAGTCGCTTTCTCAGCTTCAAACTTTCACGCCCTACTCCAAGCCAACGTCGTGTCATTACTAGCTCAGTTGTGGCCGCTCTCCTTCGTGACTATGACGGGATGGCCTTTACCGATGAGGTGATCGACCGTATAGGTGAGTTCTCACCGAGACGACAGCGACAACTACTTACCTCTGCCTTGGCAAGGGCACGTAGATGTGGAGAGTCCCGAGTTAGCCTCGGCCTACTCACGGAGGTCATTAACAGAACGGATCTAGACCAACGACCGGGAAAGACCCTGGGCTTTGGAGTGAAGGACTGATCTGCTAGCCACCCTCCCGTACTCACCAGGGGCCGTCCAATGTCTCTTATTGAGAGCGTTCTCGAAACCTATCGGCAGACGCGATGCTGGAGTGGGGATCACGGAGGTCTGCGTGACCTTGGCCAGAGGTCAGGTCTTCGCACCTATGATCCATCGTTTCAACGGTTCACCAGAGTATATGAGCAGTTCAGAACGGTGTTTGTGGAACAGATAGACGTCAACCATAGTTATAGATGCACGGCGACTTCCTGGGGAAAGGAATCACTTGGGGAATGCCTGTACGTGTCAACCGGGCGCCGAATTTGGAGATAAACGGGAGAGCGCCCCACAACTTTCGATGGCCGGCCCTCCCGTCCGCTGCGTTGCATCAGGGCAAAAGGCGAGCATTCGCAGGCTCATCCGTCGTCATCTCATTTCTTTGAAACGACCGTTCCCAAAGATGTAACGCCGCTTACTAACTAGAGACAAGGCTGGCCCAAGAAACTGGCTCAGTGTATCGAGTCGAGGTAGACGTCATGCTCGGGGTCTCTCGGGTTATGCGAATTTTTCTGAGCTCCCCATCTCCTGGGAAATACATAAGGGTAGAAGGTTCACTGCGAGCAAAGGAGAGACATGGCAAACATCGAATCAATACTGGCAAAGCTCGATTGGCGGCTTGAGTGGCTCAATGCACTCAGCCCATCTGACTTCTCCCGTGCGGGGATGGCTATTGGAATGTATCCAGGCATGGCGGGATGCCGCCAGCGAGGTCTATCGGATCTTGGTCGACCATCTCAGGGACGGCCATCCCGAGGAGTTCGTCGAGGGGCTAAAGGAGTTCATGTCAACTATGCAGATCGCGGATTCAAACCATGTCGTTGACCTGATCCTCGCTCTCTAGAACAAGGCGAGTTACGCTGCAGATGGAGTTGTCTCTCAAGATCACGGGGGCAAAGGGCAGTCAACAATGTGACGCCGCGTCACTTTTGGCGGATTCTGGAAGGTAAAGGCCCTGGTAGATATGCATCATTATGTTTGGGTCATACCTCCCCATGAGCCACGATAGGAACGGTACGCTTCAGAAACCTGGGACCAGAAACGCCATATTAGGGACTAGGTTCGTGTGAAGTCGGCCTTTGAACTTGGTCAAGTCCAGTAACGCTCCAATTCAGCAAGCGGGTTTCCGCGTCGGCAACGCATTACCTGATGGACCGTGGTAATGTAGAAGACGTGTTGGGTTTCACTGCTGGGTCTCCGAAAAGGCGTCTAACGGTCGTATGAGCAACACCGGTTCTGTTCTGCCCGAGTATACCAAACCTCCTGTGGTTGAGGTTGTGTTTGCGGTTGTCGTTGGGCCGTCGGCACTCTCGGTGGTAGACCTGGCAAAATTTGGCATAGAGTATCTCGACGATGACTTTCCTATACACACAGAGCATCCCCCTGTATCGGTGATAGGGTCTTCTAACCCGGTGGGGTCCATCGCTCCAGCGCTTTCTCTTCTGGCCGGAACACCCCCAGTGCGTTTGTGGTTTCAATCCGAGGACAAGGCACGACTGGTTCAGCTCCAGCGCGACTGGCTCGCCTGCAATTGGCAGGGATCACCAACCAATGTGTCATACCCACATTACTCAGCCAACGAGGAGTTCTTCTTCAAGACTTGGGATTCTTATTCGCAGTTCGTCCAAAGTACAGCGGACACGTCGTTGGCAGTGACCATGTGTGAGCTGACTTACATCAACCACATCGTCCCGGAGGATCTCAAGACGAAAGGTGGTGAACTCAGTAGGGTGATCCGATTGGCGGGCAAAACGACTGAATTCTTGCCGGACCCAGAAGACGGACAATTGGCATTTCGATACCGTATAAGTCTCGAGGGCCAAGACATAGGATGGCTACGGGTCCAGGCTACACAGGGATTTCGGTTAGACGATCGCTCTCCGATAATTCAGCTGCAGTTGGTGGCCCAAGGCGCACCGCTTGGTTCAGGACGTGACGGTATGCTTAGGTTTTTCCGATTGGCGCACGAATGGATTGTTAACGGGTTCGCAGCCGTCACGACAGAAACGGCTCAGGACTTGCTATGGGAAAGGAAACGGTGACTCCAATGCCCTATCGAGGAGGGACACTGACAGACGACAGGATTCAGCCTGCACAATACCGAACGTTTCCCTCGACTTATGAGATCTACTTGTCGGATGCAGGATCGGTACACGATCAGAGCATGCAACAAGCTTGTTGGTGGAGTGTATCGGTGTCCGATCGTTTGAACGAATTGGAACGTTTGGCCCCAGGGTGGGACGGTTGCAATGCCATTCCTCCTGACCGCAACTACCTTTCAAGGGCACGGGATTTTCTATCATCGGACCTGATTTCAGGCATTGCACCTGGGCCAGACCTTGTTCCCACCTACGATGGAGGTCTGTTGATCGAGTGGCACACCGAAGTCATCGATCTCATAATCGAACTAGGACCCGCGGGAAACACTTTCTATGTCCGCGATAGCGAAACGAACACCGAAGTCGAAGCTGCTCTTGGCGATTCCATGGAACAGCTTGCTTCAGCCTTCATGAAACTAGGGCTCGGGAAATAACTTTCAGTGGCATGCGGAGCCGAATTCGGTAGTGTTGCGGCAAATGACCGAGCGCTGCGGCGCGTTCCGCCTCTGCTCGTGGTCTCAGATCCCAAGGTTCCCGGTGGTCGACGCGCTTCGGCGGCGGCATTCACCGATGACAGCGATGGTTCGCCGATGTCGGCCTATCTTCAATCAGTTGTAGATTGCATCGGCTTGACAAAGGAACATGTGGTTCACGAGAAGGAACCCGGTTGGGCAGTCGCAGCCATTCCAGTAGAGACTCTGATTGCTGAGGAGCAGAACATTGAACGCGATCCGATCACGGCACCTCCAGAGCCGCATCCGTGTGATCCAGCTCACGCATTAGTTCGCGGCAACAAGAACCCAAAGGGGCGTCGTGACCGAATCGCACAAGTGTCTCCCTTGGTTCACATAGTCACGAAACGCTAGGAAGCCTGGGCCACGATCAGTGCCTCTATATTCCCAGACACTTCCAATGAGACCCAAGCTTGGCTTACTGCCTAGATCGTTAACAACTCGGGCTGCTGCTTCGTGAGAGCGAGATTGGAGCGAGCTCCTCCACTCTTGACGACCTGCTAGCAGCGCGAAGCCACCGCCAACCATAGATCCAATGAACGCACTTCCAGCAGCAATAGCCGTCTGCTCTACAACGCCCTTATTATCCAAATGTTACCGGCCGGATTGGGGGTCGCGATCATCCAAACCCACGAACGATGCGCGGTCGACCGGTTGCTCCAAATGCTCGATCGGCTCGTATCCGCAGTTAAGGCATCGGCTCGAAATTACTGCCCGATGGACTGGAAGCGCAAGCATTCTTGCAGGAGTGGAGATCACCTCAGCACTATGCCTCAACGCTCAGCTTGGATCGCGGAATTAGGCACGTTGTGCTGTGCACTGCGTTCTTTGGGGAAGCCCATGCGGAGAATCCGCGTCATGTGACAAGAGACAGCCAATCCTCACAGTTGAAATATCCGCCGTCCATAGAAGCCGATCGCGTTGCGAATCCTTCCATATCAACGAAGGCGCGTTGTCAATCTACAGCTCTATAATTGCAAAGAACGCACCACGTAAGGTTGCACAGCACTGGAGAGTGATACGTTGTGAGCTGGAGTGACTGGGCAAGCTTTGTAATGGCGGCTGCCACTATGGTATTAGCTATTTTTACCTGGATATCTGCTTCGGCCTCCCGGAAAGCTGCAGATGCCGCCACGAAGGAGGCGTCTGCTACTAGCGACCTCGCTCAACAAGCTCGCGAAGATAGGGAACTAGTTTGGGGGGCTATCTTGAATATTCAAGTTACATGTGTTGGTAATTCTGGTAAGGGTTGGGCTGAACTCGTAATTACCAATTACGGGAATGGGCCAGCGCTCGAGTGTACGCTTTGGGGATACTTTAGCGATCAGGGTCTCTGGGGAACCAAGAAGAACCTTGTTATCGCGGCGCGCGATAACAGCAGCCAAAAACTTGAACTAGATAGATCAAAAGAGAGTGACGACGAGTTTCCTGATGAGGTTTTCACGTTCCATGAAAGGAAGGATATAGACAGAGTTGGCAACATTTTTATTGCCACGTACAAGGATGCGCTTGGGAATTATTACCGTGTTGCACAAGGAGAGTTACCTGAAAAAGCGTCCACCAAAGATCGCCCCAGTCGTGGCTGGACAGACTATGTCTAATCGGCAACTCCAAAGGCCTCTTCCAGCATCACACCTATTCGTTACCAGCAACCGATTCCACACGGAGTTCAAGGCCGTTAGCACTCACTGCCGACCCTTAGGCAAGTCCAGAATCTCTGGCTCCATACACTGATCACATGGCAACCCTGGAACCCGACAACAGCACAACCTTCCTCGCCATCGGCGATGTCCATGGTCACTGGGACTGTGTGATTGAGGCGATAGCTCTCGCTGAAGCGATCCTTGGGAAGCTACCTGACCTTGTCCTCCAAGTGGGAGACGCTGAGCCACACCGAAACGAGGAGGATCTAGCTGGGTGTCATACTCCGAAGAAGTACCGTTCACTTGGAGACTTCTCTGCTCTTGGTCAAGGAGATATCCGCTCACCTGTGTACTTCATCGGTGGGAATCATGAACCCTATGTAGCTCTCGATGCATTACCTGGACCCTTTCCTACTCCTTGGGGAGATGACCTATCGGTGTATTATCTCGGGAGAGCTGGAGCGACAATACTCGAGAACAGACTAAAGGTTGCCTGGCTTTCTGGGATATCGTCCCCTAATGCTGATCCAGGTCTGCGATCCGAGTCGATACGGGCTCGAACCTACTTCTCGCGTGAGGAGGTAGTCACCATACTCCAAGAGGCGTCTCGTCTTGGCGAGATTGATGTCCTCTTAACCCATGACTGGCCAAGTGATCTGCGTGTTGGCCGCGGTAACGATTCAACCAGAGATCTCATCGAGGCCATTAGGCCGACGCTACACCTTTGTGGTCACATGCACGCTGGGTTTGAAGGAACAATCGGCACTACCATCGTCAATGCTTTGAATGCGGTACCACCAGCGACAAAGAAGCAGGGTCGTGATCGGTTTGGATGGTGGAGGCTCTATGAGCGAGATGAGTTAGGTGAGATTCGGTGTCTAGATGTGGGGAGATAACGGTGTTGTTTCTCTCGGTGGCACAAAGATAGGATCTATCTACGCAACCGTCGACATTTAGCCGAATTGGTCGGGTCTTGGAGGGTTCGGATGGAAGCAGTACTTGAGCGCGTGATCGCCAAGCACAGGCAATTGCTCAGTTTGCCTCCGCTGTCTGTAGGGAGTCCACAGGGCCTTCGCAATGACTTTATGGTCCGCTATGTATATGAGACCACGGCTCTAGAGGGCAACTCTCATACTTTGGAGGAGACCAGGACGATCGTCCAAGATCGCATGACCGTCGGCGGTAAACTCCTTAGAGAACACTTTGAAGTAGTCAACATCCACCATGCCCTCTTCTGGCTAGAGGACTTCATCGCCTCTGGCAAACCCATCAGTGAAGAGGTGATCCTTGAGTTGCACGCAATTGTAATGGATCGAATTCGTGGCCATGACGCAGGGGCTTATCGACGACAGCCGATTCGTATTTCGGGATCCCCTCATATCCCGCCTCACTGGATGACGGTGCCAACTGCGATGGGAGGGTTGATTGAGCGCCTAGATCGAGGGCCAGGGAACGAGGATCCAATCACGTTCGCAGCCCGCGCTCACATCGAGTTCTCCCGGATCCACCCATTTACAGGCGGTAACGGGACAATGGCTCGGCTATTGGTCAACCTGGTGCTTATGCGTTTCGGATATCTACCAGCTATGTACCGCGTTTCGGAGCGTAACGAGTACATCAGCGCTCTCGGGCGAGCCTACACAGACGGCGACGATACTGAGTTCATAACCGTTACCGCAAAGGCGGTGGAGGTCATGATCGATCAACGCTTGGAGTTAGCATTTAGATCTAGAAGTTGACCATTGCGTTCGTATTTGACGACCCCCTTGCCAATACGAATCTTGCGGCGCAACCTCGAGCTGCCTATCTCATAACAGATCCAGGCTGGTACTTGGGTGGTTCTGCGTTCGTTATAGGCACGCACTGCGCTGTTTGCCCGTGGTTCTACGCCAAGCTTTCGGAGCAACTCGGGTACCCAGACTTCTGGCACTTCGACTGGGCCGGTGATTTCGTTCCCGGTGATAGAGCTGATTCGGCGCTTTGAACGGACATAGATCCCATAGCCAACCCTCACGAGTTGGCCATCGGCAATCATCGCACGAATAGCATTGTCTACACCTGAGCGTGACTTGCCACAAGCCGAGAACTCAGAGCGCAAGAACGCCGACTCAGACTCGTGCTCGACAAGGTAGCTTTCAATTTGGCTACGGATCGTTGGACCAGACACATTTTGAGCTTATACCAGCCCACCAGATCCTCTTCGGATCTTGTTGTGATGGTTGGCACAAAGTGGGTTAGATACTTCTTCCATCTTTCGTTGCTTATGGGTTCTAGCAATCGGACAACAGAGCCAACCTGGCGACACCTTGGAAGTTCATCGGCTCGCCTAGGCCGACCGTCAGATCGACCTTGAATACCTGCCTCTGTTCATTTCCCTTGCTCATCATCGGTGGCCAGTACAGGCGTTCAGTAGCTTTAGTAGGATCATGGTATGGGAGAAAAGAGAACTGGAAGTGACGGAAGCCGTCAGTGTATTTGCTGGAAGGGGCTGTTATAGATCCTAGTAGCTGTCTATTCAACTGGGGTAGCAATAAGTTAAAGTAACCTCGATTCACTTTCTCGCTTGTGTCACCTCCTCTTCAAGTAGATCGATGACGGCGATTGGTTCCTCACACGAGGGGCAGTACCCTCCTATTCCCACACGGGTCATGAAGGTGTGGCACTCCGAGCAGCGTTGTTCTCCAAGGGATCGTTCACCGCAGGAATTGCACACATAGACGGTGAACTCTCGACGTGAGCGTGACTTGGGGACTGTAGCTGGTGGGATACCTCCCATGTCGCGACGTCGTCGATAGGCAAGAGCCCGACAAGCATCCGAGCAATAGGTTCTTCTCCCTGATAGGCCGAAGCTATCCCCACAGACGGGGCACGTTATCGTGACGCTATCGTGACACAACGAGGATCCATCGGTCATGGGGCACTCGTCAGGTTCGAATCAGGCTGTGTAGTGGTGGACTTTGATGCTGGCGTATCCGGGTTTGTCGGAACAAGTGACGTAGAGGCGACTGGCTCCCAGTTCCGGGTGTTACCTAAAGTGTAATGCCTCCTACCAGGAAAAATAAGGACGACAAAACCTAAGCATCCGACGATGCGAGCTGGTCTTTGCGTTGTGAGATGCTCTGGCCTAGGCAACCCTCTCGGTTACGGTGACCTCAAACCCGAGAGCTTCAATCCGCTTGCTCAGTCGCTTTACCTGAACAGTTGGATCGTTGTGGCTCTCGAAGTAATTGGCACCTGTTTCTTCAGATGTACAAAGGATAGCACAAGCATTACATGCATCTGTGGTGTGCGCTAGCTCATCAGGACTAAAGTGTAATGCCTCCTACCAGGGGAAATTAGGACGACAAAACCCAAGCATCAGACGATGCGAGAGTGGTCTAGGTGTTGTGAGCCCTTAGGGCTATGCGACCCTTTCGGTTACGGTGACCTCGAATCCGAGAGCCTCGATCCGCTTGCTCAGCCGCTTTACCTGAGCTTCTGGATCGTTGTGGGTCTCGAAGTAATTGGCACCTGAATCTACAACTGTACAAAGGATAGCACAAGCATTACATACATGCGAGGTGTGCGCTAGATCATCTGGACTTTGATCCATCGCTTGGGATTCTTGGCCTTGGCCTCCTCATAGACCCTGACTCGATTGGCGAGGATCGCAACATCTTCGCCGTTGTGCTTCTGGTTCGGGGTCACAAAGTTCAGCCCGGAGTGATGGTGCTCCTCGTTGTAGAACTGGACGAATCCCGCGATCCAGACCCTTGTGCGTATTCCTGCGAAGTGTGCCACCTGTTCTCGCTGAAATGTGCCACCTGTTCTCGCTGAAATGTGCCACCTGTTCTCGCTGAAATGTGCCACCCCCTAGAGGGTGCGAGACGGACTGTTTGAAGTGTATATCTGATGGGTCGAGAATTGGCTCCTTTCGATTGATTTTTGTGCACCCTGAAGATCGGAGTTCTACTCCTCTTGGATGGTTGTATCCTCAGTTGAGAAAATCGTTGAGCCGACTAGCGAGACGCTGTGCACCATCTCTGGTCTGACCGATGACAACGATCAGTTCGTCGTTGTCGCGACGTAGCTTGACCATCCACGACCGGTCCTCTCTTCGATTTCTTGTACTAGCGGAACCGAAGTGCACCTCTACTATGACCGGTCCTCTCTTTCGTCGTCGATGAGCAGCTACACGACAAGCGGCCGAGCAGTACCGTGCCGGTCTTCCTCTGGGTTGTTCGTCCAGTATCTGATCGCATCCCGGCCCCTCACAAATCTTTGACAACGATGGTTTCGTAACGTTACGTAATGGCTCCTGGGTTTGTTCTGGGCGGCTCACACTCATGACTTCTTTGTCCTCATGGAGGTCCCGTTCATCTGGATAATGTGAGCGTTACACAGGAGGCGATCGAGAACAGCATCAGAGAGTGTCGGATCCCCAAGTGCCTCGTGCCATGAGTCAACGGGAAGTTGTGAGGTGACGATGGTCGACTTGCGCTCAGATCGATCCTCTAACACCTCGAGTAGATCCGACGGTTCGCTCCCCGTAAGTGGGGTGAGTCCGAAATCGTCTATGACTAGTATCTCAGCGCGTGAAAGGCTCTGTAGTACCTTCAGATACCTTCCATCACCTCTGGCGATGGCTAGATCCGCAAAGAGAGCTGGTGCCCTCCGGTACAGTGCACTATGGCCAGATCGAATCCCAGCGTAGGCAAGTGCACACCCAAGGTAACTCTTACCTATTCCAGTTGGACCGGTGACCAGAATGTTCTGGTGTGCATCTACCCAGTGAGATGAGCTAAAGCCCATGATCATCGAACGCTCCAGTCCCCTCGGGGTGTGAAAGTCAAGATCCTCAATGCTGGCTTGATGTCTGAGCTTGGCAGCTCTAAGCCGGGTAGCGAGCCTTCTGGCCTCTCGATCCATTGCCTCCCGGTCTACTAACATTGCGAAGCGTTCCTCAAAGCTGAGCTCGAGGTATTGGACACTCTCTAGCTGCTCTCGAAACGCGTCTGCCATCCCCTTTAACCCAAGGTCTGTCAGGGTTGTCATCGTCTGGTTGTTCAACATGTCACGCTCTCCTGACCCCCGGCAAGCAGTGCCTTGTAGTACTCGGTCCCTCTGATGTTTGGATGCTCAATGGGTGGCGGTCCAGCCGGTGGCGTGAGTGCGACGGCATCGAGTCCGTTCTTCAAGATAGAGACCACGCTCTTGTACAGGGGGCTATGGATCGCTATTGCTCTTTCACATGCCGCCTCGACTCGCTCAGGGGTATAGACCTTCGATGCCAGGTTGAAGATGCCTCTGCACTGGTTAAAGCCTTGTTCTGGGTAGTGCCTCCCGGACATGATCGTCTCACAGACCACCTGGGTACTTGGCCCTATCGTCCGAGCCCAGGCGAGGATCCTTGCCGGGGTCCATGATGCCTGGGCCTGGTGACTCGAGGGCATGTGCGCAAAAGAAGTCTGGTACTGACCCTTCCTCTCGCATCGTCGGTGACTCGCTATGCGCACTCCAGCCGAGAAGATCTCCACTGTGGTTCTGGTAACCCGTACATCAAGGGTCTGTCCAACCAGATCGTAGGGAACCGAGTAGTAGCCGTCTAGGACCCGTACGTGGTAGTTCATCTGGACTTTGAACCTTTTCCACTCCGCATATTCGTACGCCATGGCCGGCAGAGGATGCATCGCCGGCCTATCCACAGCTTCGAACACGCTCTTTCTGGTCCCCTCCCGCCTTTGGAACCCTTGAGCGTTCAGATCCACTAAGAGATCGGCGATTGCCTGGTTGAGTTCATACAGGGAGAAGAATCTGACGTTGCGAAGCCTGGCGAGAATCTGGCGTTCA
Organism: Ferrimicrobium acidiphilum DSM 19497; assembly: GCF_000949255.1. Lineage (NCBI taxonomy): Bacteria > Bacillati > Actinomycetota > Acidimicrobiia > Acidimicrobiales > Acidimicrobiaceae > Ferrimicrobium > Ferrimicrobium acidiphilum. The sequence continues at coordinate 31,528 of NZ_JXUW01000019.1, forward strand.
ACGATCAGGACTCCTCCTTCAACGGCGGCCTTATCTCGAGGCTTTCGGGGTCTAGCTGGCAGAATCGTCACCTCATAGTGCCTGGCCCACTCCAGGTAGCTCTCGTTGAACACCGGGTCGTACTTGGACGGCTTGATGACCACCGCTTTGGGGTTGTCTGGAACGACACACATGGGAACCGCTCCCATGTGCTCGAATGCTGCTGTTCCTCCAGCGGTCCATGACTCGGCCTTCTGGTTGGCAAACGCTTTGGCAAAGATATAGGAGCTCGCTCCCATCACCGAGACGAAGAGCTGAGCTGCGAAGTTTACCTCACCAGTGTGGTCGTCCCAGATCGGGACCGTATCACCGGCAAAGTCACAGAAGAGCTTCTCTCCGCCGCGATGCTCAAAGTGCATGACCACTTCATTGATCTTCTTCCATTCTCGGTAGCGAGCACAGAACCGTGAATAGCTGAGCCCATTTGGATTGCGCTCCTTGTACTCAAACCAGAGAAGCTGAAGGGTCAGGTGATTATGAGCCTGTATCTCGGTGGCCACCTCCTGCCAGTTGGGAATCACGGGCGTACTCTTTGTTGTCTCAACCGCGGCGAACAACAACTGCTCCAGGGCTTGTACGTCCATGCCCGCTGGAAGTGGCCAGCCAATCTCGTGCTCTGCTGCCTTCTCAAGATATCTCGTCACTGTCGTCCTAGACATCCCCGTCTCCCGGCTGATTACCCTGGCACTCTTGCCCTGCGCACTGAGGCGCAGTACCTCTTCGATCTTTCTCATTGGTATCCTCCTATTGGGCATGTGGCATCCTTTCTGTGGTTGGTTTTGAGTCACCACATAAGGATGCCACAGCCTCTTTGCATCCATTGTTCCTGAGTCCTTCTCGCACCCTCTAGGGGGTGGCACATTTCAGCGAGAACGGGTGGCACATTTCAGCGAGAACGGGTGGCACATTTCAGCGAGAATACACAATCAGGCATTGGTCAGTATCTCCAGTCGCGCTACCGTTACCGGTTACCCGCGACACTAGAGATCAAGTCAACAGCGGCTCCGGAGCACTAACACAAATAGAGCAGATGCCTGTGAACAGGTTGTTACGCTATGGCTTTGGTCAGAAAGCCAGCGCGGCATCAACTGTCCTCCTTACGACCGTCGTACTCGACCTCTAGGGCCAGCATGGAGGGGCCGTGCAAATGGAAGCCTCTAGCAGTAAGCCGCTCAAATATTTGTACTTCATAACCGTCAACCCCGGGGGTTGTTCAAGCGACTGTGAAACGCCGCGTCGTGTCCGAGCGCTTATTGGCAGCTAAACGCCTGGGTGGTGAACCGTGGTATATATTGGTCTTCGTTATTGATATTTTGCCAGGGTTGACGCTTACTAGTGGACTCGAGTCCCGCCCTTCAGGATCATTGTTCAGTCTGGACTGACGTTGGGCAGCGGAAGGTGGGTAAGCCGTCTGTACTCGACCGCCGAGTAGTTCTCATCAAGCACCTTGAAATCCAACGCCTGTAGCGTGATTCCAGTCGCGGCGGCCTGTTGTCGACATCTATCCCACCATCGGCTCCACCATTCCATCTGGGCTCCGTCCAGAGGTGCGGTCGAAACGACAACGATTTGCACGTTAGACGGGCTGAGCCGACTGTCCATCAGCACTCCGATCTCGGGAACCATCTCATCCATGCGGTTAAACTCCACTCGGTCGACCCGCTTCAACTCACGCAGGGCTTGGGTCAATGGATCCTGGATGGTGGTTATGAACGATCCCGCGAAAGCCGGTCGTCCGCTGAGGAGCGCAAGGCGATCGCCCACGCGCTGGCGCAGTTCTTCGCTCTCGAACCCATCAACCCTCGCTTGACGTACTAGCCATCCCTTCTCCACAGGGAACGAGATGCGGAAGTCAGCGACGTAGAAGCCAGGCGTGACCGCCGGGACGTGCAGCCAAGAGCGACGGAACCGTCCCTCGCGTAGTAGCTTCTTCTCGCCCGAGTTGAGCGGTTCATCCATGTTGTAGACGGGTATGACTTGCGCCCAGGGCCATCCAGGAGGAGTGGCGTCCTCCTCGACGAGATCACACGTTTGAGTCGTGATCATTCCGTAGGGCGGCGTGAGTCCCTCGGGGAAGTGGATGACTTCGGGCATAACTGGATCACCGGACGCGATTAGCTCCTTAGCAAATCGCACGCTCTGCTCCCATACAGGTGCTCTGGGATCCGCCAGGTATGCCATCGGTGGGTCTGCCACGAGATCACCCTGCCTGAATCGTCGGAGTGCAGAAAGGATTCCATCTGGCCAGTCGTTAGCCGATTCAGGTACTCCTGCTCCAATCACGGTACTCCCCTTTGGTTAAGACCGGCTCCGCACACGCCGCACAGGACTAGAAAAGACGTCCGGACTATGAGCAACAACCCGCTGTCCCTCTTCCTCGAAGTCGAGGGCATGAAGAAGGGCGACTGTGGGCTCTTCGAACAGGATCGTGTTCGCCTCTGCGACCACGGACCGTAGTCCTGCGTCGTCCGCCAGACGTTCACGTCGGCTGATGCCGCCTGGTCCAGTGTCGGCCAACCAGAGCCGCACGCGCTCCGTGCCCATCGCGCGGTCCAATGACCCCAGGAGTGCATGAAGATCGAAGAGTCGGCGCACGGTCGCCGGGTACGGGTCCATGCCCTCTCGCCAATTTTTAACGGACCTGGAGGAGTAGCCAGCTAGCGCCGCTACTTGATCCTGGCCGATGGCCAGCCAGTCCTGGATGTCGGAAACAGCTGCAAGCGCTGCCTCCGCGGGCGACGACATGACTGGTTCGATCGGAGTCGGCGTCCACGGTCGCATATCACCGATGACATCGGGAAGTTCCGACCGCACCAGAACCCAATTGCCTTCGGAAACGTCGTCAGTGGTTTGGCTGAACGGATGAGAGATAGCGGCGAGCCGCTCGGCGAGTAAGTTTTGGGTTGTAACGGCTGTGGCTGTGATGAGGGCACCGAAAATACCCCAGTCTACAGAGCGTTTCGGTAGCCGTTCAAGGCCAACACTCTCAACGGTCTCTCGAGATTTGGCAGTGCACAAAGGGGTGAAGTCGAACAATCTCGAGAAAGCCTCGTCCTCTTCGGGGTGAGCAAGAGTGGTCTGGAGCATCAAGCATCGCCTCGCAGGTATCCGAATAGCTTTTCCGTAACGGATGCTTGGAAAACCGCCAGCGCTAGCGTGTGGAGGCGCTCGGTACAGTTACGGATACTATCTGAAGAGAATGCTCTACCACCAGACCGCGAGCAGTCGTGATCGAGAACGTAGTGCCACACGGAATCGTCAGGGGAGCCTTCTGGAACACAACCATGACGCAGGAGCACTTCCATATCGTCGCCACCGTCAAGCTGGAGCACCTGCTGGCATGCCTTGATCGCCGGTGCGAAGGCGCTGTGAAGGGCGGGACCCAGCAGACGATCGTCGATCCAGCCTTCCCAGCCCTCGGGAGAATGGATAACCGGATCCTTGACGCGATCGATGAACCGCAACCCAACGCGCTGTTCGAGGCTCGGATCGAAAGCAGACACCACCAGCAGAACGAGTTCATTGAGGCGGGTGGAAAAATCTGCCCAGTCGGTGTACGCGCGGGTCTCCAGCGCGAAGAACTCCGGCATGAGCACCACCGTCCATGCCCCATCCGTGGAGCGGAAGTTCCACCCATGCTGCTGTTCAGACGCAGTAGACATGCCCGATGTACCGCCTAAGATGTTGAGGGCGATCCCGGCGGCCTGGTCGAGAACCGGGTACTTGCCCCCCAATCTTTCTTGGACCTCAAGTGCTCGCCTAGTGTCGGTAACTGCGAGGTTCCGCTCGTACCGGATCTGACACACGACTAACTCCAGCGGAGAGCGCTCAAGTTTTTCCATCGATGGCTCTGGCAGTTGCAGCCCAGGCATCCAGCAACACCTCGTTTCTGTTCATGCTGGCCCGGCTTGGACATTCGTCCCAGCGTAAGCACAGTTGCGGGCAAGTTGCAGTATAGTCCCTCCACTCCGGAGGTGAACCCAGGTGCTGAGAGTAGAGCGAGACTCCCAATGCGTAAAACCTCTACGGCTGTTGCGGTATCTCTTAGCAGCCATGCAGTACTGTATGCGGAGAGCTCCATTCAGCCTTCATTTCGTCGCCGGATTAACTACGTAAAATCCTGGTACTGCCATCCCTCCAAAGGAACTTCATGGAACCTGGGCAAGCCACTCAAACACAACATCGCGTAGGCTCTGCGCGCCCGAGTCTCAGCAACATACGACTGCGAACCTGCCGCGACATCGCCATTGGAAGAAGCGGCACAGCGATCGACATGTTCCGGGCGAGGGATGCGCTCCCCATGGTAAGCAATCACAACATCCACAGAATCACCTTTCGAACTCTCTGGCGTTTTAATCTGAACTACCGAAGTAGACAGCTCAAGCTCCTTGGGCTGCCAGTTCTCCCGCCTATCGCGAATGAACGCAGCTACCTTGCCAGACAATACTTCCGCCCCCCATGTTCTTAATAGATCGAGGATCCATAAGTCACGTGTACTTCCCCGGCTCGTAGCTTTGCCCGACAAGAGTAGGACGCCTTGCAAGTCCGCTACACTATCTATTACAGGAGTCCGACTGTCGGTATTACTAAACTGCTGTACCAAATACCTCGAACCTTCAAGGTACTCCCGACCGCACGCCGTCAGCTTTGGATATCTTGCAATGTCCTGAATGACCTTCACTAGTCGCGAACTCACCTCACGTCGCGATTGCGTTACGCCTAGAGTTCCTAGATTGTACATCAACACTTTGAAGCAAAACCTAACCTCCCGTTCCGATATCTTATCCATACCAGCAACCCATCTGATTTTTTGCTTCGTCAATAACGCCCTTAGCTGTGCCACAGGTTCTCCCCCAAACTCAAACCAGCTTTCTACCGCCATTACAGTCTCACTCTCATATGGATTTTCCTGAGGCTTGACATGTATTGCATCTATCCCCCGAAGTTGAAGTCCCTTTTCCACTTCCCTAGCTATGCGATTGGTCGGCACCAAGACTGTCACACTTACATCAGTAGGGGCCCTCTCAATTCCTCCAGCTGTGTTCCCACGTTCTACGCGCTCCCAAAAGCGCACAAACTCGACTGGAAGACGACCCACAATCGAAACATTATAACTCGCTCGCTTGCAGTACATTAAGGCGCACAGTAAAGCATCCATCAACTGTTGTTCACAAAGCCACACCGTTACCAATGGTTCTGGCCCACTCGGACAATCCTTAGGAGTACGTGCAGGCAACGACCCCATCCCTGAAGCTTGCTGCAATGAATTCGCACCAGTTACCAACTCAGGAGTGGAACGCAAATTCAACGTAAGTGCCCGCTCCTCAAAAACAACCCCTGACCTCCGAAAGAAGGCTGCTGGGTTACCAACGGCTCCACGAAACGTCATCACCGCCTGACCAGGATCTCCCAGCCCCACCAAGCGGGGGCCTTGGGGCAGACGGCTAAGAGCGATGAGTGGAGAAAGGTCGCGTTCTGAACAGTCTTGGAATTCGTCAACTATTATGAGGTCGAAACATCGACACAGCAACTCCGCCACCCGAGTAGCTTGACCCACCACTAACCGACTCCATACAGCAGGAAGAATGATATGGTCGGCCAACGCCTTCGCTTCCATAGCATTGATATAAGGCGTCATGAACTCCTGATAAATGCGTGATAACGCCTGCGATCTAGCCAAGAGGTCTAGAATATGGATCAACCTATGCTGAGCTTGTTCGTCGCTCCAAAGACCTGCTTCTCCACCCCTTCTAATCATCTCCTCCCCGCCGACAGCGACCAGCAGAGAATATTGCTCCGTGGGGCCCGCCAATCTATATTTATTAAAATCAGGAACGAGTTCTCGTATTCCTCCAAAGAGCATGCTATCGAATGTCTGCACCCTCAAGCTGTTCCCTAAAAACGCACTAGGCGTAACCATCTTGAGCTTAAGGTCATGGCGCTGAGACAGTGCCGACACTATCTCCTTGAGCCCATTTCGGGAGAAACTGAGGGCTAATACACGTGTAGCGGCTTGACTTTCACCACAAATAAGGCTAGCTACAGTCGACGTTTTCCCTGTTCCAGCCTTCGCTGTTGCAATGAGCGTCCGTGCCGTAGAGGCGACCCTAATGACCGTAGATTGCTCATTCGTTAAGGTAATCCCATGACTTTGTCCACAACTATTGCCATGCATGATTAATCTAGCTCCTCCAACTGCATCTGAACTTTTCGGACAGCCTCCATCACTTCCAAGGCCGCACCGTTGAGCCGTTGTCGTGTCTCAGTGCTCAGCCATCGGAGAGATTCACTGGGATCGGAGAACTGATCATGAAGCGCATTACAGTACAAGCGTTCATCGAACCCGTGTGCTGCTGCGTAGTGCTCCTTGGCGAGCATCCGCAGGCTTGTAATTCCACAGTTAACGAGTAGTTCCCAGTCAGTATCAGAATCACCATCCGTCAATATTTTGACCACATTCGGTCGCATCGTTCGGAGAATATTTCGAATAGCTTGCGGACTGTTGGGGCGCCTCCGGCGCTCCAACCATTGGCGAAGCACCGCCACATCGTTGGGATCGACAGGTAGGGGACTTTTGAATCCATTGACAACCAGCTGGTCATCGTGCAGAGTGGCACCAACTAATTGAGAAGGTCGAAGAAAGTATTTGGTAAGCATCAGTAGCAACCCACGATTGCCACTCTCCGAGGCGGCCCTCCAGACCGCGGCCTCGACCACTGGTGGAATAAAGGCTAATCGTTGCCGACGTACTTTATCCGAACCAGAGGCTCCTCGCCTGCCTACCCTAGCGTTGGCATCCGACCTGCCTTCACCCATGATGCCCCCAACTACCGAGATACCTAGCGGCTTCTGCAACATTAGGCCGAAGGTAATTGAGTCGCATCTCGCCTCTGCTATGCCCCAGGATCGCCGTTATCGGGGCAAAGTCGTCCGGCGTGAGAGCGTCAGCCAAAAGCTTCGCCATCATCGGGCGAGTAAATCGAATGTCTTGATGCGGAATACGTTGGTCCGTCATCAATTGGTATCGACTGCACATTCGTTCAATCGCGGACGCAAAATCGCGTCGCGAGGCGTCTGAAGGCTCTTCAGGCGCATCGATTGGCAGCCAGTCGAGGTTGATCCCAAAGCCCTCAAGGAACGCTTCGGCGATAAAAAGCACGGCGCTACCCGTCTTGTTAGCCTTCCACGGAACATGGATAAGCCAACCCTCTCTCGTGACAACAACATACGATCGTCGGAGACCGAGAACGACGGAGGCCCGAGCGCACGATAAAATCTGAAGGATTATCAGTTTTCCGTAGGCTTCACCGGCGAGGAGCTTGGGCGCAAGAGCGAGAATGGAGACGGCCGTCAGCTGGTCAGGTGCTAAGTCATCCCGTGGCGCCTGCCAGAACGACTGAATCCTATGTCCCTGCAAACCGCACGGGAAAGCAAGAACGGAGGCGCCAAATCGCTGCGCTTGTTCAAGATACGTCACGAAGGGCTGAAATCCCTCCATGACTCTTTTCATCGCCCTTTCCCGAGCGGTATCCGTATCGCACCCCTGGAGACGGAACATCTTTTCCAAGGTTGCTGCATCCTGTGCGAGCGCCTCGTCATAGCGAAACGCCACCTCGGAATCCACCACGAGCCGACGCACATGTTCTAACCCTGGGGAAATCACCGGCGTGGCATCCAATCCAGCTACCCGCGAGAGGCGCTCGCAGTGCCTACCCACCCGAACAAGACGCTCCCAGGACGCCAAGCGACGAGGCCCCAGATAAGCCAGCATCGCAGCAGCCGCAGGAGAGCTGGTGCAAAGCCATCGCAGAGGTGCCAACGCTGCATCGCTAGTCTTCCTCCCCAATAGCCCCTCACACAGCCCCGCAAAGGTCGAAGGTATCAACCCTGAACGGACAACCAGCCAACCGTACTCCACACCTCCATAACCTCGTCGTATGCGGCTAGCAACCTCCCTGGCCGTAATTTGCTCGCCGTTCATTTCGAGACGCGGTTCCGGCCCAAGGATTTTCAGGAGCTGCAGCATCGAAGACGGCGGCGAGCCTGAGTAAAGCAGCTCCAATACCCCCAGTGCCTCGGGAAAATCTGTAAGCCGTGGAATGATTCGAAATAGCTGCCGCAACACTCGCTCTAAATTCGGTACCTCGTTGGGGAACTGCTGCCCTAAAGCGGCCAGGCTCCGTTGGAAGGCTGTCGTCCGCGTGAAGTCGTCGAGGATGCGCGGCAGCCCAATGCCATCCACGCCTTCAAGCGCAAGCAGAGCGCTGACTCGAACCTCCAGCGAGCGGCGTGTACGGAACTCCCGATCCCACTCGCTCGGCGACGCCTCCTCAAGATGGCGCAGCCCATTCACCAACTCCTCCTCTCCAATCTTCAGGGTGGCCGCGATTTCTGTACGCAGGCGGGCGAGGCTAGTCTCGCTTACTGCTACGGGCCTAGAGTCGCCATGCATCAGATGGCCCTCCGCTGGCCTCTCGGCAAGACCTCTAATTCCCAAATGCCCCCGAAATCTGGACTGTATCGACGATAGACGTCGACTGGCGTCGAACTCGAACCCTTCGCTGCCGGATCAAGAGCGCCTGGCAGAAGTTTACGTATGCTGCCACGTAGCCACACTTCGCGATGGCCGCGGAACTCCTTAATCGTGATAAGGGGTCCCGCAGTGATATCGGTGCTCAAAATCAAGCCGCACCAAGTGCTCCGCACTGAAAGTTGGTCAGCAAAAGAGGGAAGCAGCGTTTTGAGTGACAGCCTCCGATTCCGAGTGATGCGTCGCTCCCACGGACCATCCAGAGCAAACTCTCCCCTTCGCACTCGCTGCGCTCTACTAGGAGCCTTTGGCACCTGTTCCCAGAGGCAATCCATCTCTTCGTAGAGCTGTTGTTGAGGGTCAGCATCCATATTTCTTATCCCAACCTATGATCGTCACGGAAGTCAACCACTCAGAAATATCGCGCCGACTGAACCGAATGAAGTGCCCGACTTTTATGAAGGGTAACCGCCGCTCGGCGACAAGACGCCGCACATGGCGCTCACTCGTTCCCAGAATTTTTGCGAGCTCCACGACCGTCAATAGCGGGTCGAGGGCATCTGCACCACTCGTGGGCTGATCGCCCAATATTCTGCGGGTCATCGAACTCCTTTTCGCCAGTTGCTTCCGTAGCAATTCCTTTTCTCCAAAGCTATCACAAGGAGCAGTAATTAAGTGCGAATAATCCCACCCTAAGTGACATTCGAGAAATAAAAACCCTCCCACCAGGGACTTTCTAGAAGAATTGCCAACGGATCAACGCGAAATGAAGCATTTCCCGACACTATAAAGACTCGCAAATGTCATCTGGCCGTACGCATCGACGTACGCATCGACGTACGCATCGACGTACGCATCGACGTACGCATCGACGTACGCATCGACGTACGCATCGACGTACGCATCGACGTACGCATCGACGTACGCATCGACGTACGCATACGATTGAACCAAACATAATGATGTATATCTAACAGGGTATTTGCCTTCCAGAATCCGCCAAAATGTGACGCGGCGTCACATCATTGACTGTCTATTGCCCTCTCGATCTTGAGAGACAAATTCCTATTCGGCGTAACTCACCGTGATCTAGTGGTTCTTTTGACATTCATGTGGATCAGGTCGCCCTTTCATAGGGCGACTTCACGTCAATAGTCCTACAGACTTAGCAACACCAGGGCGAGGGGAACTTGCGCAGAGTGGATCCGCAGGAGCGAACAATGATGGAACGGACTCATTCACCCAGTCCTTCCGGGCTTGCAACGTGGTGGCCCAGACGGGTGACCGCGAACTGGTGTCAAGTGGCACCCGGGGATCAACTTGGGTGGGGGAGCACGTATTTCAACAGTGTCGGGGGTCCAATTGGCCGATTGGTTTGAGTCAATAACTTACTTGTCGGATTGGCTCCACCTAGCCGACCCGCGGGATCCGTCCGGTCAGCGATGACTGGAGTTCCTCACCAAATGGGTATCCCCTCGACCCTGACAACACCTCGCATGCTTTCCAAGCATTCGTCGCACGAGCAGTACTTGGCCGCCGCCATGTCCATGAATTTCGTCATGCCGCAGCCTCCCTGATGTTGCCGGCTGAAACTCCGCTACCCGAAGTATCCCGCGTACTTGGCCATAGCTGAACCCGAATCACCGACGAGGTCTAGGCGCACCTTGGATACGAGGCTTTGTGGGGTGCTGTTGATCGGCTGGCTGGCGTGCTGGATCCGAGTCTGGGGTCAAAATCGTAGCGAAACCGGGAAGGCTAGCTGGCTTCACGCTACTCACCTTGGTTAATCGTTGCCAATCGGCGGGCTCTAAAAGATTGTAGGATATCGCAAACAATCGGCGGGTGCTTGGTCGCAGTCACTGATGCCGCTCGATGCTCGGTCTGCTGGTTCCTAGTTGATGTTGACCCCTCGATTGTCACTGAATTTCTATATCTCTGGTGGCGAATCACCACGAGTCAAGTCGGTTGCCAAATAGACAAGCTTTAGACCGATCGGGTGGTGTGGGAAAGCAGCCCTGGTAATGATGCTCTAAGAAGTTGGGAACTTTCGCCAGTGTGCAGGCAGGCGAGAGCGTTTGAGACCATCTAGCTTTGTCGTCGATCGACTAGTTAAGAGGGTATGAGGCTACTCCGGCGAAACGGTGGAGGTGTTTATCGGGCTTGGTTCAGGCGTGGCTACCCATATTGGAGCACCCAGAATGACTAGATCGTACGGCTCGATGTCTTTGGCCACACAGAATCTCTGCATGAGCACATCCAATCGCCTCTGCTCAAAGCCTTTGAAGCGTTGGCCAAGCAAGCTGACCGCCGTATCAGCTCGGGTGTCCGGCGAATGTCCTAGATCGCGATCGAGCTCATAGTGATCTATCTGTGGGTCTGCCAACTCTCGAGTTCTTTCCAAGATGCCGTAAAGTCCGTCAACGTCGCTAGGGATTTCAGCCGAGCCGTCACTTACGGGTCTTCTACCGCGGTAGTTGGATGCAGAGCCAAAAAGTGCCACGAGCACCTTGCCAACATCGGGAACATTTACATCAGCCTTCATGACTGCAATCTCAACATTGCTTGTAGTTTGCCAGCCCATGTGGACCGTCAAGAACCCCATCGTTAGGTCAACCTGAGCCCGAATATATGAAGACTCATACTCCGAGATCGTGCCGGTCAAGTCCCGAACTGCCTCGGTAGCCTCTCGGCATAGCGCGAACTCATTGTCTCGATCAGGCGAATCTCTTTGGAAGCCAAGCATGCCGTGCAGTAATGAGATTGTCCGGAGTCTCCAGGCAAGACGATAGGTTTGATCCTGCTGGACAATCTGCCGTACAAGCCGACTGGAAATGTAACGAAAGTCGACCGGCCACCTATCTACCCCCATAGTCGACAGGATAGCACCGATGACCAAAACATAACAATGTCTCCTCACCTGGTGTTTTGAGTGTACTCGAATGTCCAAAAGTGAGACAGGTTGAGCGAGCCGTCGAGTTTGGGAAACCATCGCAACGATGGTTTGCTGAGCTAGAAAGGCAGTTCAATGGGGACATTATGAAAGGGACAGTCTGCGGGTCAAAGGCGAAGGTTGCCCTCTCTTGTCATGTTGCATAACAGCGAACCTACGATGACTCTGGTGACTGGCATTCTATAAGCAACGTCGAATAGTTAGGTTTTTGACCCCATGCCATCGAACAATACCCTCCGAAAGAGGACGGCACCAACGACAGCAGCTCCTGCGCACACCGGTGCCACCAAGAGCCCCGGCCCAACACCGACGCTCGTTACCAATAGGCCTACTACCGCTTCTGCAAGACCAACTCCTAGTGGCCAGGCAGCGCCGACGAGGGCGAAGGCTTCGGTAGCTCTTTCCGCTGGCGCCAGCTTTGAGACACATGCCAAAATGACCGCTACGATAGGGGCAAGACCAAGGCCAGCGATAACGCACAAGATCGCCGTCAACGCGAAGCCCCCACGGAGGACGACCAACATCACGAGACCGGCCGCGAACACACTGCTTGAGGCGACTAGCTCCACCTTGACATTACCTCTCAACCGAAGGCCACTATATAGCAGCCCTCCAAAAAGACTCCCTGCTGCAATCGCTGACAGCAGCACACCAGCCCGTGAAGCGCCGCCAATGCCGACTGCGTAAGCCGGCAGCGCAACAGTGAGTGCACCCTCTGCCCCACCTAACACACCGGCAAGGACAACCAGAACCCAGATGCCACGAGCGAGCCGATGCTCTGGTGGATGGTGCCGCCAAGTGAAGGATCTGCCGTTTCGACAAGAGCCCGCAGTGAGCGCGAACCCCGTAGAACCCGCACAGCCCAAGGCGGCCAAAACGATGACTGCGATCGAAGGACCGGCCACGACCGCAACTAGTCCAACCAAGCCGGGGGCAGCCGTCATAGAAAGCTCATACAAAAAGGCGTCAACGACGAGCGCCGAACGTGCCATCTCCTTTCGTGTAGTCGTCCAAAACGACCTAATGGCGGGGGTGAAGGCGGGCAAGGTCAGACCACATAACCCTGCCATTACGATGAGGCTAACGCTCTGGTCCGGTTCATGGCTTAGCAGCGCAAGTCCGAGCATCGCGACGGTATTAGCTGCGGCGGTGAGGCCCATGACGCGTCGGACACCGAATGCATCCATGAAGCGACCATGTTCACGTCGGGTAACCGCAGTGCTCAGTGCAAAGGCTGCCACCGCCAGGCCAGCAGGACCAAACGTACCAGTCGCGTGCCTTACGAGAAGAACGATTGCTAGGCCGATACCGCCTTCGCGTAGCCTCCCAATCAATCCCTCGGCTACAACCCAGCGGACCGTCGATGACCGGAGCAGGGTCGCGAAGTCCCTAAGTGGTCTTGTGCTCTCCGGTTCTGACGCCATTATCTATCGCCTATCCACTGCGAGGCTATTCCTGTCCCTCAGGACCTAGCAGTCGCGCATGTTCGGGCTGCCCTGCCGAGCAACTGCCGAGTTCAACAGGTTCCCCGATTATTTGATCGAGGATCCGTTGGGTGACCAGGAGTAGTCCAGGCTGCAATATCATGGCGATGACCCAACTCCTCCAGAGTCTCGGTTGTGGGGATGGGCAGCGAATGCACTTGGGTATGTTCGATGTCTTGTACCTCCACCTCCTGCAGTCGCTGCGCATCAGCGACCGAAACCAAGACGGCCATCGGTCGACCGTGGCGTGTCAGCGTGACATGGTCGCCGCTGTAGGCGACAAGATTGACCAACTCGGCCAACTGGCCGCGGGCTTCGGTGACCGGTATGGTTCTCTCTGAGTTCATGTTCGTATTGTACTTTCTGTACGTTCTGAACGCAAACTAGGGGCCGACGAGCTGGGAATCCATGGGCATGCCAGCTATAGTCGCCGACGGCTCATACGAAAGGCAAGACTACGTCGGGCAGGTCCTCTACGAGGTCGCTCTCAGGCACAATCGAGACAGTCAAAGGGATGACCCACACGAGCTGATCAAGAAGATCTATAGCCAGTCGCTACTCCGTGGATTCGACCAACTTCACCCTAAGAAAGGGTATGAGAACATGCACGAGCGGGCCAATGGCGATTGCATACGCGAGCGTACCAAAGCCAACCTGTCCGCCCAACAACCATCCTGCTAGGAGCACCGTTGCCTCGATCGATGTGCGCACCACTCGGATGCTGTGACCACGAGCCGAAATACCGAGCATAAGCCCGTCTCTCGGGCCTGGGCCTAGCATGCCACCGATGTAGAGCCCGGTCGCGATCCCATTCAAAGCTACACCAAGGAACATAACGATCCATCGGTCATTGCCGTGAACATGTGGTGCAAGCCAAAGCACCAAGTCCATTGTTGACCCGATCAGAGCAACGTTTGCAAGGGTACCGACTCCAGGTCGTTGACGAAGTGGAATCCAGAGTACGAGTACCCCCACCCCCACGAGAATCGCCCAAGTGCCAATTGGAATACCAGTATGTCTTGCGAGACCTTGATTGAGGACATCCCATGGATCGAGCCCCAGCCTCGCTATTACCAGCATCGAATCACTTACTCCGTAAAGAAAGAGTCCAGCTAACAGTTGCGTGACTCTTCTGACTCGACGGTCATGCGGTAGGGGCGCGACAACTCTTGAGGGCAGCCGCCTCAACCATGTGAACTGGTGAAATTCGGGATCTTCGGTAGGCACATGAATTAATTTAGATGATGGTGGAGGCACAATCAGGATCCGCTTATGGGAATGTGGTATCTAAACCACGGTCGTTACGTAGCCATCAGCTCGCGCAACTCCTCGGCGACTGGCCATCGGTGAGTCGTAAGGGTCCACTTTACGCCCGTCTTGGATTGGGTATTCGTTCGCTGATCCTTGACGCCCGAATCCCTTATGGTGTCCGACTGCCCGGTGAACGCTCGCTTGCGGCTGAGCTACATGTGAGTCGGCGAACCGTCTCCTCTGCTTATGCAATGCTAAGAGAGGAGGGAGTCCTGGTGAGTCGGCATGGAGGAGGTAGCTGGACTCAGTTGCCTCAGGGGCGAAGTCGACAGGGCGCCGCCTGGGGTCCAGCGGTCTGGCAAGGATCGGGTTGGCTCGATCTCGCCGTCGCAGCCATAGCTGGGGACCCGAGGATCGCGATGGCGCTCGTAAAGGTGCATGAAGCGCTACCCCACTATCTCACCCATCACGGATACACTCCCCACGGGCTACTGGCGTTGCGTGAAGCAGTTGCCGAGCACTACACCAGTCGTGGCTTGACGACATCCGTAGAGCAGATCGCGATTACAAGTGGCGCTCAACAGGCGATATCGCTCGTAGTGGAAGCACTCAGCGACCCACTCGACCCAGTTGCGATCGAAACACCTACCTATCCAGGAGCACTGGATGTCCTTCGACGACACCGATCACGAGTGATCGATGTTGGGTTGGATGACGATTCGGCATCACTTCGCATCGCCATGCGCCAAGTCCTACCACGGCTCGTGTATCTGATAGCTGACTATCACAACCCAACCGGAAGACTGCTCGGTGCAACCCAACGTGAAGAACTCGTACGGACTGCGGCGGACTGCGGTTCACAGTTGTTGGTCGATGAAAGCTTTGCCGAGCTGGGGTTCGACGACTCTCCTGTCGTTGCCCCGTTGGCAAGCTTTGGCGGTGAAGGGCGCGTCATCTCAGTGGGCTCGATGAGTAAGTCTTATTGGGCCGGCCTCCGCGTAGGGTGGGTGCGGGCGGATCGTACTGTGATTTCGCATCTGGTTGAAGCCAGGGCTACATTCGACATGGCAAGCCCGGTAGTTGATCAACTTCTCGCAGCTGAGCTCATCCGTGGAGGGAGTGATTTACTCGATTCCCGGCGACAGATGCTTCGTATTCAGCGCGATGCCTTGGTGGAGGCTATCCATTCACACCTCCCTAACTGGCAATTCGAGGTGCCATGCGGCGGTATCTCGCTATGGGTCAACCTGGGAGAACCCATCAGTACTCTGCTTACGGCTAGGGCTGAAAGTTACCAGATTCGCCTGGCTTCCGGCCCTCGTTTTGGACTTTCAGGAACACTGGAGAACTTTCTTCGTATTCCCTTCACGCTCGCGCCCCACGATATCGTCGCGGCGATCGAGCGCCTGAGCGCGGTCGTGACCGATGTGAATCGTGGCTGGAGTATAACCGCACCGGTTGGTGACACTCTAGTGTAAGTGCGCGACGACTTGGCCAGCTCAATTGCGTGAACAAGCCTACTGGAGTTCGTCTCCATTGATGGGCTTGTTTGTTTACGACGAACCACTCGAATCGCTGTTGCAGGGGCCGTCCAGAGCCGCGAGACGGTTGCGATAGAGCGCTGCGCACGTGAGCAACCATCCGCTGAGGGTTACCGATCATGTGATCAGCGTTGAGGTTGACTAATTAACCTAATGACATGAGAATCTTCGTGGCAGGCGCAAGTGGGGTCATTGGGCGACGCCTCGTTCCCCTACTCGTCGCAAATCGCCATGATGTTGCAGCGATGACCCGCACTCCGAGTAGGGTCGAAGAGTTACAAATCATGGGAGCCACGCCGGTTCTCTGCGATGTCTTTGACCACGACGAATTGGTTAATGTCGTAACAGGGTATAAGCCAGATATCGTCATCCATCAACTAACCGACTTGCCCAACGATCACACACTTATCCGTGAACATTCCTCCTCCAATAATCGGATACGACGAGAAGGGACAACGAATCTCGTCAATGCGGCCCAGGCCTGTGGTGCCAAAGTCATAGCCCAAAGTATCGCTTGGATACTTCCAGGGGACGGTGGTGCTGCAGTGGAGTTCCTCGAGCACACCGTCCTTGCCGCTGGTGGAGTCGTTCTTCGATACGGTCAGTTCTACGGGCCTGAGACCTACTTCGAATCAGAGCCACCACCTCGGCCCAGGGTGCACGTCAACGATGCAGCTAGCAAAACTTTAGATTCCCTCTATGCCCCAAGCGGAGTGCTAAACATCGTCGAGGCCTAGAAAACCGGGCCCAAGGAAAGCACGCTCCAGGACCAAAGTTACTCCTGGCGAAACGAGAAGCTGGTAGTCATGGCCTCACTTCACAAGGCAAGTGTGCCCTCTGTGTTGCGTAAAGAAGGTAACAGCGCCGGTACCAGCTCGTGGTCGTCAGGGATTGTGGGGCTGGGAGTGGGAAGAGAACAATGAGTAAGGTTTGGATCGTAATAGGCTCGGTGCCTTGGGAATCCCAGGATCCGATCGCAGCATTTAGCACCGAGAAGGACGCTCGGGCGTTTTGTGCGAAGCTTGAGGCGCGACGTAAACGCTATGAGGACGCACAAGTGCGGTTCTACACCAAGCTAGATCTATTAAAGGAGACAATGAGCATGGAAGAGGCTTGGTCTCGGGCAGGGAAAGAACCACAGTGCCCCAAGGACGATTGGCCGGAGTACTACGTCGAAGGAGTAGCATTCCACGCTAAGGCAGCGTCATGACCGACGCCTGGCGAAAGCAAGCGACCTGTGTGGGGCTGCCTACCGAGTGGTGGTTTGAGTCCGAGCGCACTTGGCGCACGACGCTTGCAAAACAGCTTTTTACCGACTGTGTGCGCAAAGAGCCATGCCTCGCCGAGGCTCTCGCCAATCCCACAGCACAGGGGGTCTGGGGCGGTCATTGTTTTCCTAGTGCTCGACAGCGACTCTTGAAGATACGGCGTGTGGAGGCAGGTTGATGGCGCTTACTGCGCACATGTGCCCGCTTGGCCCACTTGTATATAATAGAGGTATGTACACCTCCAAGATCAGACCCGCGATTGAGAAGTACCTAGAGGACCGTCCGAACGAGGCTGCCTTCTTGCGCTCCGAATTTAACGGATTAGGCAAGACCCGCTCTGGGGTGGATAAAGCACTGCGGGCTATGGTCAAAGATGGGAAGCTTGTACGAGTGGGTTATGGGGCTTACGTAAAGGCTGAAACCATCATCAGCCCCATCAGCAAGGCGTCAGCGATAGTGCCAGTCGTTCTAACTGAAACATGGGGTGCTCAGCTCTTGCGCAAACTAGGCATAGATCCGCAGCCAGATAGCGCTCTACGAGCATATAACGAGGGTAGGAGCACGCAGGTACCGGCATGGTTCGCCTTCGATGTCGGAAACTCTCGCATTAGGCGACAGATCGGGTTCGGAAAGGGGCGGCTGGTCTATGAGAGGTCTAAGTGACGTAGAGCATACCACAATCAGTGCCATCGATCGCGAGCATCTTGTCCCCATTTCTCCAGCAATGCTCGAGAAGGACATTCTTGTCCGAGAAGCGATCTTGGCCATTAGGGACGCTGGACAAGACGAAGGTTGCCAGTTGGTGTTTTGTGGTGGCACTTCGCTCAGCCAAGCTCACCAGCTCATCGAGCGTATGTCCGAGGACGCAGACTTGCGCATAGTCGTCCCGGATGGCTTGAGCCGGGGACAAACTCGCAAGTTGCTTTCGACCGTCAAGACCGAAATCGTAGCCCTCCTGGGGGATGCCGGGTTCCCGTTGGTAAGCGAGATGCGAGGCCGCAACAACAACTCGTACATGATGGGCGAGTTCGCCTACCAAAGTCGATTCCCCAGACAGGATGCTGCAATGCGTGAACATCTCAAACTCGAGATGACCGCGTTTGCTCCAATTACTCCGGTATCACAATTGCCCTTGGCCACCATCGTAGACAGGGTGACAGGTACCGTGTCGGACGCAGATACCATTCCAACCATCTCTGTCATGGACACTCTGGCCGACAAGGTGGTCGGTTATCTACGCCGCACCTCTCAGGAACGTGCCGGACTAACTCGTGGGGATTACGATGATCGCCAGGTGCGCCACCTGTACGACACCCACTGCGTGCTCGAGCGACTGTCGAACTCGTCAGACTTTGACGCGCTCCAGTTCGCAGACCGGATTAGCGACCTAGTTTCCCAGACCGTTGCTCGCGATGTCGAAACCTATGGGCACCAGCACGAGGTCTTTGCTGGTGATCCTTACGCAGTACTCCGCGACGAGCTTGGCCGCGTTCGTGATGATGATACGCGAACTCGGTACGAGCAGTTCTGTCAGACCATGATATGGGGCGAGACGCCGAGCTTCGATGATGTCACTGGGACCTTTATCAACTTGGCCCGCGGCGCACTGGGTGGGTAAGGTGATGACGACAACTTAGGACTTGGAGCATTCGCGCCAACCAGGAGACATCCGTAAAGGCAACGTCGAGCGCGGTGACTGACCAAAACATAACGATGGACTATGAGCTGGGGGGTTTATTTGTCTTCCGCTATGCAAAAGTGACGCGGCGTCACTTTTGGAGCCGCTCCAAACCATCTGGTACCAGATGGTGAGTTGGCAAATCGGCTGGCTCTAAGAGTCCCTACAGCCGACACCATGGCGTCGCGCCCACGACACGGCACGTTGTGCACGACCTGTGCCACTCTTAGCGGGCAACATCCCGACATAGTAGGATCCACGGTCGGTAGCGTTTTTGATGGTGGGCGGCTTACCACCCAGTTCCAGGTTGCACGGAACAATGTGCTCGGCAACCATAGCCATTACGGCGCTGCCGGTGGGGACCGACCCAGTTGCTCCCGCCCTTCGCTCAGACGCCGCCCGTGCCAAAGACGCCACCAAACTAGGAGCAAATGGCGAGGTCCTCCATAGCTTTGCTACCCTGCTTGCCCACCTTGGAACCCTTACCAGAAACACGGTTGAATTTAGCCAAGGCATCCAGATAGAACAGCTCTCGGTGCCAACTCCACTGCAGCGTCGAGTCTTTGAACTCATTGGATCACCGATTCCAATCACCATTGGAGGCAAGTCGACAGAACAAAAGCACTGACCCACGATAAAGTACCTGGTAGGAGGTACTATCGGTCGGCAGGTTAGGCTTAAGCTCGGTTTAGGTAGCTAGTCCATCAGGACATGGTCGTAAACATTCCGGACTCAAAGCCAGCGCGGCGCTCAGTTTTGGCCTCCATCAAGCCCGAGACAACCTGGTCAAGCCGACCTGCGCCATTGGGGTTACTCGGCACTCTGTATCTTGGTGGGCCATTGCGAAAGCGAGCCAGTATGCGGCAGGTGGTTGGACTACGTCCGCAGCGGACGAAGAGTACTGGTTGCGGTTACGATACCAGTGGCGTCCCTCACCTGCGCCGAGACACCGGTCTCCTCAGGTCCGCTCATCATTGCCGTTAGGCGCTGCTCACCTACCGCAGGTGCGACAAGGCGGTAGGCGAACTCTTGACCCACCAGCGGCAAGCCTGAGCGGCGAATCAGCTCGCTCATCATCAGGGCTTGCAACGGCCCATGCACGACTAGTCCAGAGTAACCCTCCTGTTGCGTGGTATAAACAGAGTCATAGTGGATGCGGTGTGCGTTGTACGTCAATGCTGAAAACCGAAATAGCATTACCGAGTTGACGTCGAGAGTGAGGCTGTTGTCGGGTGGCGGGGTCTCGTTGGTGTTGGACATAATTGGTAGCCTCGATCCAGGCGCCCGGTAGACGATATCTCGCTCGTCAACGATCGCTAATCGTCCGTTCTGCTCGATGTCACTGCGAACGGTTACGAAGGTCAGCGGACCGGACTTACCCTCCTTTTCGACGGTGCGGATGACCCGTGTAGTACGTGTTGCTGGTTCGCCAAAACGTAGAAGAATGTGCATGTACACACGTCCACCGGCGAACATGCGTAGGCGACCGGGACCGGGGGGTGCCGGTATGCCGTGTCTCGGGTGCCCGTCCGGGCCCAAGTCGCTCTGTCGCGGGTGCTCAAGCAGGTAGACCCAGTGCCACAGGGCGGGTAGCTCGTCGCTGACGGAGGGCGCGTCGATGTCCAGCACGCCTGCCAGCCCCTCGGCTGGCCCAAGAGTAATTAACTCAGTGCGGGTGCTGGTCTCGGGTTCATTCGCCAGAATGTTTGTCGTGTTCGATGTCATGACTGATCCCTTTCTTGGTACTGTTGATTGCCCTTGGAGAGAATTCGGCGCGGATAGCATCATTGTGCTGGCCGAACCCCGGTATTGCGTCCATCGCGGCGTCGCGGCCCGATACGGTGACTGGAGGAAGCAGAGAGCGTATCGGCCCGACGGGGGAGTCGACATTACGCCACCGGTTGCGTGTCTTGACCCAAACATAATGATGCATATCTACCAGGGTCTTTACCTTCCAGAATCCGTCAAAAAGTGACGCGGCGTCACATTGTTGACTGTCATTTGCCTCCGTGATCTTGAGAGACAACTTCATCTGCGGTGTAACTCCCTTGCCCAACTTTCGAAACTCATCCGCATTCTCCCTGGTAGAGGGGTTGGGGTTAGAGCAGTAGGACACTACAAACGCGTGGCAATTGTCTTTGTGCGCTTCAGGGGGTCCCTGACCCCAAGAAGAGAATAGATCTTGCGCTGTGTTGGCTCTGGGACAGAGGAGACCCGTATGTGATTGACGATCCCCTCGTCACTAGTCAACACCATGGTGGTCCTAGCGTGGGTAGAGACCTGTTCTTTAATCGTCGACCAACTCCTGGTGTCATCGTTAGATCGCAAGGTGAGCTCAATAGCGCTGAGGAGATGATAGCCAAGTACCGAGATGAACAGGTGAGCAGCGGTTCTCGTTGCTAGCTGGTGATAGACGGGACGAAGGCCAAGATCGTTCTTTAGGGACCGAAAGGTATTCTCGACTCTGGTTAAGGTCATATAGAGACTCCAGATCTCGCCCTCTGTGAGTTCGTTGTGATTCGTCTCTATCACGTAGGCACCACGTAGGTAGTCTTTACCCGTCTTGGTCGGCTTTTCAGTAATGGTGAGATCTATGACCCGGTCTACTCGACTCCGCTTTATGACCTTGCCATGATCCTCGTGGTAGCTGAGCGAAAAGTCGTAGTTACCGGCAACACTTGGGTACTTAGCCTTGATGCGTCCGATCCTCTCTGAGACGAGTTGGGTCTTTTACCACCGCACCCCTTGGCGATAGAGCGGCTTCAATCGTTCGATGTCAGCTAGAAACCTGGTGCTAGCTTGACTGGCGATCCCCGTTTCTTTATTCTTTCTCCCTACAGATGAGCACAGAACCACACTGGTTTGGCCCTCTTGGAGCTTCTTTAGTCCAACAGCTGAACCGTTGGCATCGGTGACCTCTACGAATCCCTCTAGAGAGCGGAAGTGTTCTTTGTAGAGACTCGCCTTATTGGCTCGTTCGATAACGACGTAGTTGAGCTCTTTCTCGATACAGAGTGAAACGTTGTCAGCAGTTGCGATACCGCGGTCCATGATGATGGTAGGGGTAACCCCAGCAAAGAGCGTCTCTCCTCTCAACTCCTCGAGGTGGGCCAAAACATCAGCTAAAGTCCTTGGTTCTGAGACACTACCCTCATAGATCTCGGAGTAGATGGGCAATCCTCTTGCATCAACCACGAGGGCAAGTGAGACAAGCGCACAGTCGTAGCGCTTCTCCTTGGAGTGGCCATACTTAGCAAGGGTATTGGCCTTGGCATTGCCCTCGAAGTAGGTATTGGTCAGGTCAAAGAGGAAGAGGGTCTCATCAGTTGGAAACAGAGTGGACGAGGAGCGAAAGAGCGCTCTCTCGATCTCGTCCTTTACCCCATAGAGTGCGTCAGCGACCTCATACACCTGGTCTTTGGTAAACTTTGCGATCTCAATACCAGCCAGCTCGACAAGTGAGGAGTTATCCCGGATCCACCTGTAGGTAGCAAGGTCAGAGCCTGGATGGATGAGACGAGCAAGGATGACGGCCTTAGCGATAGGGAGTGCCTTTACAGGTAGCCCTGCATTCGCCAGGATCTCTTCGCACCCGAGGAGATCATAGAACCTCTCTCCAATGAGCTCTGGACCAAGGCTCCGTACCTTTGTGGTTGTGGCGGTATTGAGATCAACACGTTCAAAGTCCGCCTCATTGTCTCGTCTGCTATCACTTGTAGTGATCTCACTCTTCACACTGAGCTTGGTCATCACCATGTCGGCATAGTGAGCGATCTTTGGATCCTCGTCAAAGATCGACTCCACTCCAGATAGGCGGTCACTAATCACCCGAGCTAGAGCTGGCCAGAGAGGCTTCTCGAGATCTAGATCAGTGAGGGTCAAAATGATCCTCTGTCTTGGACCATTCTCAGTTCTATACGACTCGACGAGTTGATACTTGGTATATGTTGCACCGGTCTTGGCCTTGGTATCAACTGAGCGGATATACATAGAATCGATGCTACCAGCGAGTAGGAGGGAATGCTGTCATAAAATGCAAGTATATTAATAATTAGGACACTACATTCATCCCCAAACATACCCCACCTGGTATATAACCTGCCATAATACAAATCCCACCTGTGGATAACCCATCGAAATCGGGCAAAAAGATCTAGCTAGACGCTAATTCGGGAAGATTCTCCGAAAGTTGGGCTTGGCCTACGTCTTGGTCTAGAGATGCGAGGATCAGATCAACGACACGGTTTGAGTTCCCGATCGGCATAGTCGAAATGAACTGCGGCAGCAGCTCGGCGAACTCGTCGGTCTGGCCGTCCCTGAGATGGTCTACCAAGATCCGATATATCTCACTCCCGTTCTCGATCCCTGGATACATTCCAATAACCATCTCCGCACGGGAAAGTCAGATGAGCTGAGTGCATGGACCACTCAAGCCACCAATCGAGCTTAATAGCGACATTCTTTGGTCCTCAATGGTTCTGCACCAAACTCTTGACGCGCTCTCGGCTGCAAGCCAGGGTGGTGACTACTCCTGACAGCCTCCGTCACCAGCATTACGTCTTTCGACGGTATCTGCAACGTCATAGGAATTCTTGAGAATACCGAACGACTTGACTTTCGACGTTGGTTGACCAAAACATCACAACGGCCTGATACCTAGGTGTATCCGTGCCAGTTGTCGTACGAAAGCGACGTGGCATCACCTTTTTGTCGGCACCTGAGTGTCATGGGACGTCCAATGGAAGTGTTCAGCCTGGTTTGTTTCACGGATTTGCCAGCCACCCCGTCTAAAGACCCACTGAAGCGCATAAAGCCGATTGTTGCCCGTTCGTAATGTCCCATATTTGGACCCCAATCTACTTACCCGGGAGCATGGGGGTGAGCTGCGAAAGTTGGGCTGAGGCGTCCCATCCCAGCAGGGATCTTGTTCTGCGTACTCGGCAACGACTCCCCGGGCGCTGACAAAAACTCACATAAACCCCAGCTCAACACGCGCATACGAGGTGACGGCTATCCCTGTGCTCTTCCAGCTCAACACGCAAACATCGAGTCTGTGGCCAAAACATAACAATGGCCCGTTACCTGGGTATTTCTGTGCCTATTGTCGTGCG
The DNA here is from genome assembly GCF_000949255.1 of Ferrimicrobium acidiphilum DSM 19497. Classification (NCBI taxonomy): domain Bacteria; kingdom Bacillati; phylum Actinomycetota; class Acidimicrobiia; order Acidimicrobiales; family Acidimicrobiaceae; genus Ferrimicrobium; species Ferrimicrobium acidiphilum. The sequence goes on from NZ_JXUW01000019.1 coordinate 55,380, forward strand.
CAAGTGACGCGGCGTCACCTTTTTGTCGGCGCCTGAGTGCCATAGGACGTCCAATGGAAGTGCTCAGCCTGGTTTGCTTCAGGGATTTGCCAGCCGCCCTGCATGAAGAGACTTCTAGTCGAGCGAATACAATAGAGATACCGTCAGGTGCGTCAAGAAAGTTTTGACCAAACGGTATACCCCTCTTTGACCAGGGACCTCTCCTACACACGTTGTCAAGAATCACCTGCGGTGCTCGCACGCTTGGGACCTAACAGGCGAGCGGCCTGCATTGTTAGCCAACCCTCATCACCCTGGCAGTCACTTGGGCGGGGGTGATGGGGTTGATGCAAAGGCCGTCGTACTAGAGATACCTGTGAGTATCTGGCTGCGATTCGTCTAGGAGCGTGAGTCCGAATCATTCCCAAAATCCAGGGCTGAGGTCCTAAAATCTCCCAAAATCGGGGGTTGTAGTCTCGGGTTCTTGGTTTCGGTCCCGAATTGGGGTCAATGATCCCAAGTCGGACCTATTCGCTGTGTTCTAGGCCATCACCAACCCTGCATTCACTCTTGCATTGGAGAGTTTTCGTAAGTTATGACAGATTGAGTGCAGCGTCCATTCGGTTTGTGCTCCTTGTAGTCCTCGAAGGCGTAGGTATCCTGCTTTTTGTCTGACTTTCATCTGTCCAAAAGCGGGTTCGACGATAGCTTTGCGTCTGGCATAGTCAATGCGTCCAGGCTTGGTTCGAAGAGAGCGAGCCATGCGTTCTCTTGGCGTTGCGTTCTTTGGGATCCGCCCGCGTGGGGACTCACTGACTCGTTCGTTGTGCTTTATGCGTCCGGTTGCGACGAGAGCGTTGATGTCGAACTTGGTGATGTGGCCAAGGTTGGCCTCCGAGCAGTAGCCAGCATCAGCTAGGTAGACCCGTGGCGAACGTTTGATCTTTGCTGCTTTGAGGCTTGTCGTAGTCGCCTCGATCATGGGGATGAGTTCGTTGACGTCTCCGGCGGCTTGGGTTACCTTGGTTGCAACGATTACCTGAGAGCCTTCATCCACCACTGCCTGGGCGTTGTAGGCGAAGTGGAATCCCTCGTTGGTCTTCATCATCCGAGAATCGGGATCAGTGAAGCTGCGTTGGGCTTTGGGGTTTGGTCGAATTGGGGTTTGTGTAGCATCAGCATCGGTGCTGGTCGGGGCCGGGGCAACGGTCTCGGTGGAGCCGGCACCCTTTGCATCATCAACAACGGTACCCTCGGTCTTGGCATCGGTGCTGGTCGGGGCCTGGGTGTTGGCCTTGACATCAGTGCTGGCCTTGACCTCTGCCTTCTTGCTGGTTGTGGTGTTGGCCTTGGCACGCTTATCAGCTTTGGCCTCGGCCTTAGCACGGGCCTCAGCTTCGATGGCCTCCTTGGCTTGACGCATCTTGGCTATACGGGTCTCACGACGACGAAGCTCC